>JALOSK010000227.1 GCA_025458465.1 Sandarakinorhabdus sp.
TCCTCGGCGCCGGCCTCGCGCAGCATCTGCACGATCTTCACGCTGGTGGTGCCGCGCACGATCGAATCGTCGATCAGCACGATGCGCTTGCCGGCGATCAGGGCGCGGTTGGCATTGTGCTTCAGCTTCACGCCCAGGTTGCGGATCTGATCGCCCGGCTGGATGAAGGTACGGCCGATATAGTGGCTGCGGATGATGCCCAGTTCGAAGGGGATGCCGCTTTCCTGGGCATAGCCGATGGCGCCGGGCACGCCGCTGTCCGGCACCGGCACCACCATGTCCGCCTCCACCGGGTTTTCGCGCGCCAGTTCGGCCCCGATGCGCTTGCGCACCTCGTACACCGACACGCCTTCCATCATCGAATCGGGCCGGCTGAAATAGACATGTTCGAAGATGCAGGGGCGTTGGCGCTGCTGCGCGAAGGGGCGAATGGAGCGCATGCCGCGCCCCGTGATGATGATCAGCTCGCCCGGTTCCACCGATCGCAGGAAGGTGGCGCCCACCATGTCCAGCCCGACGGTTTCAGACGCCAGGATATAGCTGTCCCCCAGCCGGCCCAGCACCAGCGGCCGGATGCCCAGCGGGTCGCGGCAGGCCAGCATGGCTTCGCTGGTGAGGCAGATGAGGCTGTAGGCGCCTTCCACCCGCTTCAGCGCATCGATGAAGCGATCGAGCAGCGTGCGATAGCTGCTGGTGGCGACGAGGTGGATGATCACCTCGGTATCGCTGGTCGACTGGAAGATGGCGCCGCGCCGCACCAGTTCGCGGCGCAGCGTCATCGCGTTGGAAATATTGCCATTGTGGGCCACCGCAAAGCCGCCGGAGGCCAGTTCGGCAAACAGCGGCTGCACGTTCCTGAGGGCGGTCTCGCCGGTGGTGGAATAGCGGTTGTGGCCGATGGCGATCTCGCCCTTCAGCCGGTTGATCACCGCATCATTGTCGAAATTGCCGGCCACGTGGCCCATGGCGCGGTGGGTGTGGAATTCCTTGCCATCGAAACTGGTGATGCCGGCGGCTTCCTGGCCGCGATGCTGCAGGGCATGCAGGCCCAGCGCCACCACGGCGGCGGCGCCTTCCGCGCCATAAACGCCGAACACGCCGCATTCCTCGTGGAGATGATCCTGTTCCCACGGGTCGGTGGTGAGCATCGTATCCATCGGGGGCGGCCTTTGTCTTTCGGCGGAGTGCGCGCCATATAGGGCGCAGTCGGGGCTTTGTCTGCACCCCAGTTGTGATGAAAGTGTCACATATGAGCCATGCCGTGGATGAGACGCTGGAATTCCAGCCCCGATGGGGCGCCGATGGCCTGTTGACGGCAGTGGCGGTGGATGCCGCATCGGGCCAGGTGCTGATGGTCGCCCACATGAACGCCGATGCGCTGGCCGCCACGCTGGCCACCGGGGAGGCCCATTACTGGAGCCGCAGCCGCCGCGAATTGTGGCACAAGGGCGCCACCAGCGGCGCCATCCAGCGTGTGGTGGAAATCCGCGTGGACTGCGATCAGGATTGCCTGCTGCTGGCCGTGGAGCCGGCGGGGCCGGCCTGCCACACCGGCCGGCAGAGTTGCTTTTATCGCCGGCTGGATGGCGGCGTGCTGGTGAAGGATTGATGCTTGTCGCCGGCGCGACCGGGCTGGTGGGCGGCCTGGTGCTGGGCCTGTGCCCGGCGGCGATTCCCGTCAGCCGCCGGCCCATCGCTGGACGCCCCGGCGTGGTCGCCGATTTCGATGATCTGCCGCCGCTGCCGCCCGCCGAAGTTGCCGTGTGCGCGCTGGGCACCACGCGGGCCAGGGCCGGCAGCGCTGCCGCCTTCCGCGCGGTGGACCATGATGCCGTGCTGGCCTTCGCCCGCGCCGCGAAGGCGGCGGGCGTGCGCCACTTCATCCTGGTCTCGTCGGTGGGTGCCAATCCGAAGGCGCGCTTTCTCTATCCGCGCACCAAGGGCGAGGTGGAACGGGCATTGGCCGGCATGGGCTTCCAGCGCCTCGATATCCTGCAGCCCGGCCTGCTGATCGGCGCCCGTGCCGAACGGCGGCCGGTGGAGCGTTTCCTGCAATGGGCAGCACCGGTGATGGACTTGAGTCTGCCGCGACGGCTTGGCAGCATCCCGGCACCGGCCGTGGCAAGGGCCGTCGTGGCGCTTTGCGCGCGCACCGAACCCGGCGTATTCCGCCACGACAACCGCGCCATCGCGGCCGCCTGAATGCAAGGCGGCCCGGCACTGCCGCTGGGCAGGCCGGGCCGGATTGTCGTGCTGTAACTGATATCAGGCGATGGCGGCGCGGCGACGGCGCATGGTCGCGCCGACAAGGCCGAAGCCGGCAATCAGCATCGCCCAGCTTGCCGGTTCCGGCACCACGGCGCTGGTGAAGCTGCCGGAGGCGATGATGAAGGCGCCCGACATGGTGAAGCTCTTGATGCCGGTGCCCTGGCCATCGATGCCGC
This sequence comes from Sandarakinorhabdus sp., assembly GCA_025458465.1. Classification (GTDB taxonomy): domain Bacteria; phylum Pseudomonadota; class Alphaproteobacteria; order Sphingomonadales; family Sphingomonadaceae; genus Sandarakinorhabdus. The sequence goes on from JALOSK010000227.1 coordinate 2,445, forward strand.
GGAACAGCAGGAATTCGTTGGCGCCATTGGAGCGGATCGGCGCCAGCGCTTCCAGATCATAGCTGGCGATCAGGGCGCCATTGATGTCAAAAGCCGAAATCACCGGCGCATTGCTGCCCACCGGCACGCCGCCGATCACGGCATAGCTCATGCCGGCGCCAAAGGCCGAAACCGGATTGGCAAAGGTCAGCGTGATCGCGTCGGTGGTGCCGTTGGTGCCGACGATCGGCGTGGTGGCGACAGAGCCATTCTCGTTGAGGCTGTAACCGCCGGTGCCGATGACGCTGCCGGCGCTGGTGGAGGTGTAGGTGATGCCGCCGGGCAGCGAAACCGGGCCGGCCGTGAACGTGTAGAAGCCCGGGAAGGCCGACAGATCGAGCACCGGGCCGGTGTAGCCCGTGCCGTTGGTGAGCAGAACGGCGGCCGAGGCCGGCATGGATGCCAGCAGGGCGCCGGCAATCATCAGGATACGCATGAAAAATTCCCCTTTTTGCCCCCGGCTGTTGCGGGCGCCATGGCGGCGCCCGGACAGCAGTGGCGATGGACATGCAAGAATTGCACCATTACGGATATTTGCGCCAAATCAACAGCTTGGCGTGCTGGCGCCTGCCCGTTGTGTAAAGCCGGCCGACGCCTTGACCTTTACGTAAACGTCAACTACCCCTCGCCGCCATGAATGATGAGGCCAACGTTCCGACTCCAGCGGAGCTGATTCACGCCTTCGCCACTGCACCGGCGCCACCTGCGGCCGGGGATGCCAGCCATTTTTCGATCACCGAACTGGCGCTGGCCTTCAACATCACGCCGCGCGCCATCCGTTTCTATGAGGATCAGGGTCTGATCGCGCCGGAACGGCAGGGCCAGAACCGCATCTACAGCCGGCGCGACCGGGCGCGGCTGGCGTGGATCCTGCGGGCCAAGAATGTGGGGTTCAGCCTGGCCGAAATCCGCGAGATGATCGATCTTTATGACGTGGACGATCATCGCCAGACGCAGAAGCGCGTCACGCTGGAAAAATGCCGGGCGCGCATCGCGCTGCTGACGGAACAGCGCGCCGATATCGACGCGACGATCCAGGAACTGCAGCAATTCTGTGAAATCGTCGAACAATCGATGAAAAGCTGAAAACGAGAGACATATGCCCTCCTATCGCGCCCCGGTGAAAGACACGCTGTTCGTGCTGGAGGCGGTGGCCGGCCTGTACAACCAGTCCCATGTGCCGGGCTTTGAAAGCGTCTCGCCTGATCTGGTGGAGGCGGTGATCACCGAAGGCGGCAAGTTCTGCGGCGAAGTGCTGGCGCCGCTCAATCTGCCCGGGGACCGGCAGGGCTGCACCCGCCACGCCGATGGCAGCGTGACGACGCCCGATGGCTTCAAGGCGGCCTACAAGGCGTTCTGTGACGGCGGCTGGGGCGGGCTGATTGCCGATCCGCACCATGGCGGGCAGGGGCTGCCCTATGTGATCGGCGCGGTGCTGCAGGAATTTCTGGCCGCGTCCAACATGGCGTTCGGCATGTATCCCGGCCTTTCGGAGGGCGCGCAGGCGGCCATCGAGGTGGTGGGCAGTCCGGAACAGAAGGCCAAATGGCTGCCGCCGATGGTGCA
>JALOSK010000228.1 GCA_025458465.1 Sandarakinorhabdus sp.
CGGGACAGCGCGTTCGTGATCACCGCCTCTGGCCTCACCCGCGAAGTGCTGCTGTGGGACGTGGCGCGCCAGGTGATCATCGATCGCCTGCGCCTGCCGGCAGCGGCCAGTTCCAACGCTGAAACCATGCGCCTGCACGCCATGCGGCTGAACGCTGATGGGCGCACGCTGCGCATCGAGGGCGAGGTGATCGACACCAGCCAGGCCGATGGGCGGGCCGGGCGGGCCTATACGGTGGATGTGATCAGCCGCCAGGTGAAGATATTGCCTGCCCCTGCCCTTGCCCCGTTGCCGGCAGGCAAGGCGCTTGCGCGCCTGCTGGACTGGATCACGGCGCTGGAGGTGATCTACGAGGACGGCACCGGCATGAGCGAGGCCGCGGCGCTGGCCGTGCTGCCGGCACTGCCGCCTTCACCGGATGGTCAGTGGCAGATGGTGCGCGCCGCGCCCGGCTTTGCCTTGAAGGCCCGGGACGGCGAAGTGCGCAGCTTTGAACTGGCCCAGGCCTTGCCGGGTATCGACAGTGCCGCCCTGTCTCCCGACGGCCGCACCCTTGGCATCGTGCACCTGCTGGCCGCCGAAAACAGCACGACCGTGGACATTTACGACCTGCTGGCCGGCCGGCTGCAACGGCAGATCGAACTGAAGGGCACGCACAACAGGCTGGGCTGGATCGACCGCAATCGTTTCGTTGTGCACGCCGAAGATGGTGACGACGATCCGCGCAACCAGGCGACGCGCGGCCAACCATCGCCCATGCTGATTGTCGATGCCGAAACCGGCAAGGTGATCAGCGAAGTGGAACCGCGCTGCTTCGTGCGGCCGCTGCGCGATGGCAGCCTGGTGGGCGCCGGGCTGGCCAACTGCCGTCGGGGGGTGGGCAGTGATCGCGCGTTGGTGCGGCTGGTGGACGGCAAGTGGACCCCCTTCATGGCCGAAAAACTGCCGCGCAACGTGCATGTTCGCGACATCGCTGCCAGCCCGCGCGGTGACAGAGTGGCGGTGCTGCAGCGCCAGGCCAACAAGGATCTGGTGATTTCCCGCATCGATCTGGCCACGGGTGACTATGTCGGCTTCATCCTCGATGCGTCTGCCGATATCGGCAAGCTCGGCTTCTCCCCGGATGGCCGGCGGATTTGGCTGGCGGCGGAATGGCTGCCGGATGCGCCGGCGACAGCCGATGGCATGCCAGCAATCCGTGGTTTCGATGCGTCCGTTCTGTTGCCATCGGCCCTGGCCAGCGATGGCCGCCAGTTGCTGGCCAGCGGCCCGTTCGAGGAAAAGGTCGTGCGGATCGACATTGCCAGCGGCGACACGCTGCCGCCGCTGGATTTTTCCGGCGCCGCGGCGGTGGGTTTCGTGCCGGGCCGGCCGCTGATTTGGGCGGCCTCCACCTTCAATGGCCTGCGGCTGTTCGAAGATGCAGGCTTCGTGACGGTGGCGCCCGATGGACGGTATGACACCAATTATGGCCCGGATTCCGATGCGTTTCGCTGGGTGGCGGCCATTGCACCCTTTGAATCGCTGGCACCGCAAACCTTCATGCGTGACTTCTTCGAACCGAGGCTGACCGAAAAGGTGACGGATTGCACGGCCGCCGGCAACTGCGCCCGGACGCTGAAGCCATTGCCGTCCATTGCCGGGCTCAACCATCTGCTGCCGGTGGTGCAGGTGACAGACGTGCAGCTGGCCGATGAACCGGGGCAGGTTGTGGTGAAGGTGGCGGTGCGCGAAACCCGTGATCAGCGGTCGGGCCGGTCTTCGGGCATCTATGGCGTGAAGCTGCTGCTGAACGACCGGCAGGTCGAACAGGTGCCCGGCCATTTCGAACAGCCGCCAGCGCCGACCCTGACCGAGTGGCGCGAGGTCAACCGCATCACCGAGGTTGATGCCGCCGGTGTCTGGCAGGGCGAATTCCATGTTTCGGTGCCCACCCATCACGATGGCAAACCGATGCAGTTCGCCGCCTATGCCTTCAACAGTGACCGCGTGAAGAGCGACACGGCGCGCCGCGCGTGGACACCGCCGGCGCCGGGTGTGATGGCCAAGCGCCCGCGCCGGGCCTATGTGGTGACCATCGGCGTCGATGATTATGCCGAAGCGCGGCTCAAGCTCGGCTATGCGGTGGCCGATGCCCGGCTGATCGCCGGTCGGCTGGCGCGCATTCCCGGCTATGAGATGCGCCACATCAGCCTGACCAGCGAGAGTGCGCCAGATGGCCGGATCCTGCGGCAGGTGACCCGCGACGACATCCGCGGTGTGCTGAGCTACCTCGCGGGCTTCCCGCCGGAAATGGACCAGCTGATCCGGCTGCAGGATGTCCACAAGGTGCGCGACCTTGACGCCACCAGCCCGGACGACATCGTGATCATCAGCTTTTCAGGCCACGGCTTTGCCGATGCGGCCGGCAAGTTCGCGCTGGTGCCCTCGAACGCGCGCTGGCCGATGCACGGTTCCGGCCCGGATGCGGCAACGGTCATCTCGGCGGACGATCTCAGCGTCTGGCTGGGCTTCATGTCGGCGGCGGAAATCGCCTTCATCATCGATGCCTGCCATTCGGGTGCGGCCGTGGCGACGCCAGACTTCAAGCCCGGCCCGATGGGGGATCCGGGCCTGGGCCAACTGGCGTTCGACAAGGGCCTGCGCATCCTGGCCGCCACCCAGGCCGGGGATTTGGCGCTGGAAAACAGCCAGCTGAAACTGGGCTTCCTGACAGCGGCACTGGGCGAAGGCCTGGCCGAGGACACCGCCCCGGCGCCGGCCAACAAGGCCGATACCAACAGCGATGGCCGCGTGCTGCTGGACGAATGGCTGCGCTATGCCGTGGCGCGTTTGCCATCCCTGCACGAACTGGTGCGCAAGGGCGGCGGGCTGCAACTGGCGCGCGGCGTGCTGCTGGAAATGGAGGCGCTGGCAACACCGCCGCGCCTGCAGCAGCCCAGCCTGTTCGATTTCAACGCCGCCCCCTCCCCCGTCGCGCTGCGGGGGCAGCCATGAGGCGCCTGGCAGCCTGCCTGCTGCTGGCGCTGGCCAGCCCAAGCACCGCCGATGCCGCCGTGCGGGCGGTGTTCGTGGGCATCGACACGTATGAGAATTCGCGCAAACCGGGCCGCAACACCGGCTTTGACAATCTGCTTGGCGCCGTGGCCGACGTGAACCGGATCAAGCAGGCCCTCGCCAGATCGCATGGGCTGCCACTGGATACGCCGGCCGCCGGTGGGTGCCGATCGGCCAATGCCCTATCCACAACGCTCACCAACGAATGCGCCACCAAGACCAACATCCTGGCGGCCTGGAACGAGGCCATCGCCGCCGCCAGCCCCGGCGACACGCTGATCCTCTATTTCGCCGGCCATGGATCGCGCTTCATCGACAGCAACGTGGGCGATCAGGTCAGCCGGCACAACAGCACGTTGATGGCCCATGATGCCCGCCGCGAAAACGCGCCATCCGGAGACATCATCGATCACGAGGTGCGGGCCGTGATCGATGCCGCCACGGCGCGCGGCATCCGAATGGTGACCTGGTTCGACAGCTGCAACAGCGGGACCGCCAGCCGCGATGGCCAATCGGTCAGCCGCACCGCACCCGATCTGCGTGTGCCAGGCCTGCAGCCGGTGGTGGCGCCGCGCCAATATGGCAATCTGGGGGCCTATCGTGTGCATATCGGCGCTGCCGGCGATGGCGAGGATGCGCTGGAAGTGGGCGGCGTGGGCAAGCGGGCCGGCGTGTTCACCACCGCGCTGGCCGCGGCGCTTGAGGCCACGCCCAATGCCAGCTTTGCCGATCTGGCCGCCCGCGTGGTGACCGATGTTGCCGCCCGCACCCAGGGCAAGCAGGTGCCGCATGCCGAAGGCGCCCTGCGTGCCACGCTGGGCGGCCCGGAAATCCGCCTGCCCCTGTTCGAAGCCGCGCAGGACAGCGGCTTGCCGGGCCGCCTGCGCCTTGCCGGGGGCAGCCTGGTTGGCGTCACGACCGGTTCAAGGTTCCAGATTTTCCCATCCACCACCGATGCGCTCAAGGCCAGTGATGGCGCCCCGCTGCTCACCGCCCGCGTCACCGAACTGACGCCGGGTCAGGCGGTGCTGACACCGGAAACGCCGCTGCCGCCGGGCCTGCAGGGCCGGCTGGTGGCGCGCGAGATCGCCCATGATTTCGGCGGGCAGGTGCTGGCGCTTGCCGTGGGGGATGCCGCGGCCCTGCCGGCCGTGCGGAAACTGGGCTTCGTGCGCATTGATGATGCCGCCCCCTTCGCGCTGTTGCCCGCGGCGGACGGCATGCGCCTGCGCGGGCCTGATGGCGGGGAACTGGCCACGCTGCCGCCGCCCGGCGCGCCCGAATTCGGGCTGCGGCTGGCATCGGCGCTGGAAAAGATCGCCCGCGTGGAACGTTGGTTCACGATCGTGCAGGAACGCCCCGGCGTGAGCCTGTGTGTCGAACCGGTGATGCCCGATACCGATTTCGATCCGGCCTGGTGCCGGACACCAGCGGACGGCGAACCGGTGCTGAAACGGTTGCAGCCGGCCAATTTCGGTGTGGTCAATGAAGCGACCGGCCGGCGCCATGTCTATGTGCTGGCGATCGGCCGGCGATATTCCGTCACGCTGGTGCTGCCGGCCTTTGGCGCCATTGAGCCCGATCTTGACCCCGGCCAGGCCATTGTGCGGCCACCGGGACAGCGCCTGCGCCCCAGCGAGGCGGGCGCGCTGCGCTTTGTCGTGCTGTCCAGCGACCAGCCGCTGAACGCGGCCGCGCTGGAACAATCGGGCACGGACGTGGCCGATCTGGAAGCCTGCAGCAGCCCGGTGGCGCGGGTGTTCTGCCTGGGTTCGAACCGCGCGCGCGCCGGGGGCTGGCAACCGCTGCGCGAATGGTCGGCCGCGATGGTCACAGCGAGGGTGGAACCATGATGCAATCTGTTGCCCTTGGCGCCGCGGCCATCCTGCTCGTGGCGGCGCAGCCCGCCACCGAACCCCAGCCGGTGGTGCCGGCGCCTGCGGCACCAGCAGCGCCACCGGCAGCGCCACCGGCAGCAGAAACTCCGCCGTCCCCCGCGAATGACAACACGGGGTCTCGCGTGGTGCGCGGCACGCCCGCGCTGCCCGGCACCGCGCCCTGGCAGGTGCAGCTGTTCACCACGGTCAAGCTGACCCGGGCCGCACTGCGCGCCGATGCCACCCTGCGCGACGACGACGAGAACAAGAAGTTCCTTCACCTGATGGAGCCATGGGAGCGCGACCATCGCTGCGGCGCCGTGCTGATCGACGAGGGCTGGGCCCTGACCGCCGCCCATTGTTTCGTCAACACCAGGGACCGGCGATGCGGGTGGAACGGGTGATCGTCCACGGGGATTACAGTCGCACGGGCAGCAGGCAGCATGACATCGCGCTGATCCGGCTGGTGGCGACGGCAGACACCGACATGGCCGTGGCCGCCAACGCCCGCCCGGTGCGGCTGCCCGAGGCGGACGGCCGGCCGCTGGGACCTGCCGATACGCTCAAGGTAACGGGCTGGGGCAACACGGGAGAGCGCGAGGCGGGGGCGTCCCGCGATGTGGATGGGCTGCCGCTGCGCAAGTCGCCGGTGCTGCTGGAAGGGCTGCAGGCACTTCAGGATCCGGCCCGCTGCGCGGCGGTGGCCAGTTTGCGCGACACGATGAACCCCGGCGTGCTGTGCGTTGGCGCCGGCGACGGCCGCGGGCAGGACAGTTGCCAGGGCGACAGCGGCGGGCCGCTCACCCGGCGCGGCGTGCTGTTCGGGCTGGTCAGCGGCGGCGAAGGCTGCGGTGTGACGGGCCGGCCGGCCCTCTACACCAACGTCGCCCA
>JALOSK010000229.1 GCA_025458465.1 Sandarakinorhabdus sp.
ACGCTGGAAGCCTTGTTCACCCGCACCCGCGCCATCCGCCGCAGCATCATCGACGAAGGCCAGGACACCGACCGCGAGGATTTCGGCCGGCCGCATTGAACCGGCGCGCTGATCGGCCCAGTTTCGGGCAAGGCGGCAATTGCCCGCGCCGGGGCCTGCTGGCCAGATCGGCGGGCAGCGCATCCAGCAGCAGGCCTTGATCCGCGCCAATCCGCCCGCGCAGCGCCAGGCGAACCGGCACGCGCAGCCGCTGTTCGGATGGGGTCGCCCGCCCGTCCAGGCGCGCGGAGATGCTGGCGGGGCAGACGGTGGTGATGGTACCGGCCAGATTGAAGGCCGCGCTGCCGGCTGGCACCAGCGTTGCCTGCACTTGGGCGATGCTGCCGGTGCTGTCGGCAAAATCCAGGCGCCTGATCTCGATGCTGCCGCCATTCAGCCAGCGCGCATGGCTGGTCAGCCGGCCCGGCCCCTGCACCAGTGCGGCCAGTTCTACCGCCAGCGGCGCGGCATTGCCTATGCGCACCGCCTTGCCATGCACCACGAATTCACCGCGCGGCGGCGGATTGGGGCTGCCCGGGCTGGCTGCATCGCCGCGCTCGCGCACGTGCAGCTCCAGCCGGCCCACCGCCAGCGGCGCATCCACAAAGCCCAACTGCACGCGCGCGCCATCGGCCGCACTGGAAAAACGCAGCAATCGCCCGCCGGCCACATGCACGCTGGTCAGCGCAACTGGGGCGCTGAACTGGGCGCGCAGCACATCATCCAGGGCCACGGTCACCTTGGGTGCCTGCGCCTGGATCACGGTGAGTTCCGGGCGCCAGGGGCCGCGGTTGAAGCGGGCGCGATCGGCGCTGGCGGTTATCGCCACCCGCCCGCTGCTGGCCAGCCGCGGCTGCTCGATTTCGGTTTCCATGCGGTAGGGAAAGCCGGTCACGCTGATCTGCGCCGCCGGGAACCAGGCCCGCATCACGGCCGCAAAGCCATCGGCCCAGCCGCTCCACGCATACCACCAGGCGGCGATCCCTGCAGCCAGCGGCAACAACGTGAACCACAATGGCAGGCGGCGCATCATGCGGCCCGCTCCGGGTTGTTGAGCGCATTGATGGCGGCGTGCACGCGCGTCTCCACATCGGCGCGCGGCAGCCCAGCGGGAATGGCATCGCCCACCCGCAGATGCACGGTGCCTGGATATTTCACGAAGCCTTTCGGCCAAACGGTGCCGGTATCCAACGCGATCGGGACCACATCCAGCTTGAGTATCTTGTAGAGCCCGGCAAAACCGGCCGCGAGCGGCGGCATGGTGCCCGGCGCCACCCGCGTGCCCTCAGGGAAGATCACCACCGGGCGTGCGGCGGCGCTGGCGCTGGCCGCGGCCTTCATCATGGTCCGCAGCATGCCGGAACTGCCGGCGCGATCAACGAAGATGGCGCCATGGCGAGCCGCCGCCATGCCCCAGATCGGAATGTTGCGCAGTTCCGCCTTCATCACCACCGCTGGCCGCTCAAACAGCCACAGCGTCATGATCGCTTCATAGGCGCTTTCATGCTTGATCGCGAACAGATGCGGCCCGGCCGGGATGGTGCCGTCCACATTCAACCGCACACCGGTGATCCAGCGGCTGCACAGGCGAAACCAGCCCGCCCACAGTTTGGGGCCGTTGTACAGCAGCAGGCCCGGCACCACGAGGCCGCCCACCAGCGCCAACGGCACCAGCAGCAACGAACCACCCAGAAAGGCGATCTGGAACAAGATGGTACGCACCAGCGCAAGCACTGTCGCCGGCAGCCCCGGCGCGGCACGATCGTTCATTGCGCACCACTGGCAAGGGCCGCACGGCGCAGCAGATATTTGCTGTATTCTGCCGCCATGCGATCGATGCGCGGCGGGATCGGCACGGCATCCGGCACCACCTCGATCTGCGGCGGCAACACCCGATCCAGTTCCACCAGCGCGCGGCGCATGTGGCCGGCAGACGTGACCACCCGCACCGAACGATATTGATGCGCCGCCATCCAGCGCGCGGTTTCTTCGGCGTTTGATCGCGTATCAATGGCTTCATAGCCCAGATCGGTGATGCGCAGCCGCTTGGCCGCCACGCCCGCCGCCGCCGCGATCTGCCGCCGGCTGCTGCCACGGCCTACGCCCGAAAGCAGCATGCGCTGCGCCGCCTTGGCTTCCACCACCTCCAGCCCGCGCGCCAGGCGTCCGGCGCCGCCGGTGAGCACCACCACGGCATCGGTTTTCACGCTGAGCGGCGCCGGCCCCGGCAGGGACAGGCTGAACCACAGGAAGCCGCCGCCCCAGGCCAGCAGCAGCACAGCAACCAACCGCGCGAAAAAGCCGGTCACTACCCCGAGCGGCGAGCGCCGGCGGCGATTATAGCCCACCTGCGGCCTTGCTGGCGGGCGGCTGGGCTTGGTCCGGGGCTGTGGTCTCACATCTCTCCCCGTTGGCGGCGGATCGCATACCAGCGGTCCACGTTGCGATTATGTTCGGCGAGCGTCGCGGCAAACACATGGCCGCCGCTGCCATCCGCCACGAAATACAGCGCGTCAGTCTGCGCCGGATCCAGCACCGCGGCAATGCTGGCACGGCCGGGATTGGCGATCGGGCCCTTGGGCAGGCCAGGCTTGAGATAGGTGTTGTAGCCGGTATCGCGCCTCAGTTCCGATTGGCGGATGCGCCGGCCCAGCGGCTTGCCGGCGGTGATCGGGTAGATCACGGTGGGATCGGCATCCAGCTTCATGCCCAGCCGCAGCCGATTGGAATAGACGCCCGCAATCGTCCGCCGTTCCGCCGTCTTGCCAGTTTCCTTTTCCACGATGGCGGCCAGGATCACCGCTTCCTCCGGGGTTTTCACCACAGCACGCGCCGTGCGCTGCGGCCACAGCTCCGCCAGCGTGCGGGCCATCGCCGCCTGCATGCGCGCCACCACGGCGCTGCGCGCCTCGCCGGCCGCGAAGGCATAGGTTTCGGGCAATATGCTGCCTTCGGCCGGCACCGCCACATCGCCGCTCAGCCGCGAATCGGCGCGCAGCCGCTCGACCACCAGAATGGACGGCAGGCCTTCGGGAATGGTGATGGCCAGCCGCTCCACTGCGCCGCGTTGCAGGGTTTCCAGCAATTGCTGCCAGCCCGAGCCCGGGGCCAGCTGATAGGTGCCGGCCTGCACCGGCGCGTCGCCACCCAGCAGGCGCGCCATCAACCGGAACTGCCCGGCCGATTCCACGATGCCGGCCTTTTCCAGATCGGCCGCCACTGTACCCAGTGCAGCGCCGCGGGCCACCACAAAGCGTTTTTGCGGGCCGGGTTCGGCGCCCCAGCCATACCAGGGCGCCAGCAGCAGCGGCCCGGCGATCAGGGCCAGCAGCAGCAGGAAGGCCAGCACCGCCCGGCGCATCAGCGGCGGCCCAGGGCGGCGCGGGCTGCCATTACAGGCTCCGCATCACCAGCGTCGCGTTGGTGCCGCCAAAGCCAAAGCTGTTGTTGAGCACGGCGCGGATGCGGCGCGGCTTGGCGGTGTGCGGCACCAGATCAACGCCGGCGCAGGCTTCGGACGGATTGTCCAGATTGAGCGTGGGCGGCGCCACCTGGTCGCGCATGGCGAGCAGGCAGAAGATCGATTCCACCGCACCGGCCCCGCCCAGCAGGTGGCCAATGGCGGATTTGGTGGACGACATCGAAACGCCTTCGATCGCCGCGCCAAACAGCCGGCGCACCGCGCCCAGTTCCAGTTCGTCGCCCATCGGCGTGGAGGTGCCGTGCGCGTTGATATAATCAATGTCTTCCGGGTTCAGGCCGGCACGGGCCAGCGCCATCTGCATCGAACGGAAGGCGCCCGAGCCTTCCGGATGCGGCGCCGTCACGTGATAGGCATCGCCCGACAGACCATAACCAATCACTTCGCCATAGATCTTGGCACCGCGGGCCTTGGCCTTTTCATATTCTTCCAGCACCACCACGCCGGCGCCTTCGCCCATCACGAAGCCATCGCGGGCCTGGTCCCACGGGCGGCTGGCGCGGGTGGGATCATC
>JALOSK010000017.1 GCA_025458465.1 Sandarakinorhabdus sp.
GCCCATGTCGGGCCAGTCGATGCCGATGGCCGGATCATCCCAGCGGATGCCGCGATCGCTGGGCGGATCATAGAGCGTGGTGCACTTGTACAGGAAATCCGCCGTGTCGGAGAGCACGAGGAACCCGTGCGCGAAGCCCGGTGGGATCCACAGCATCCGGTGATTGTCGGCGCTCAATTCATAGCCCACCCAGCGGCCGAAGTGCGGGGAAGCGCGCCGGATATCCACGGCCACATCGAACACGGCGCCCTGCGTGACCCGCACCAGCTTGCCCTGCGGATTGTGCAGCTGATAATGCAGGCCGCGCAGCACGCCGCGGCTGGAACGGCTGTGATTGTCCTGCACGAAATCCATGTCCAGCCCGGCTTCGGCGAAGCTTTGCCGGTTCCAGCTTTCCAGGAAGAAGCCGCGCGCATCGCCGAACACCCGCGGCTCGATCAGCAGCACACCGGGCAGGGGCGTTTCGATCAGGTTCACCGGCCCAGCCTCAACTGCGTGAGCAGATATTCGCCATAGCCCGACTTGCGCAGCGGCTCCGCGATGCGGGCCAGCTGTTCATCGTCGATCAGGCCGCGCCGCCAGGCGATTTCCTCGGGGCAGCTGATCTTCAGGCCCTGCCGTTCCTCCACGATCCGCACATAGAGCGCGGCATCGAGCAGGCTGCCGTGGGTGCCGGTGTCGAGCCAGGCAAAACCGCGCCCCATCAGTTCGACATTCAGCTTCCCCGCGTCGAGGTAGAGGCGGTTGAGATCGGTGATCTCCAGCTCGCCGCGCGCCGAGGGCTTGATCTGCCGCGCCAGTGCCACCGCATCGCCATCATAGAAATAGAGGCCGGTGACGGCATAGTTGCTTTTCGGGATTGCCGGCTTTTCCTCGATGGTTTCGGCGCGGCCATCGGCACCGAAGGACACCACGCCATAGGCGCCGGGGTCCTTCACATAATAGCCGAACACCGTGGCGCCATCGGTGCGGGCAGATGCGCGTGCCAGCAGTTCGGGCAGGCCATGGCCGTGGAAGATATTGTCCCCCAGGATCAGCACCGAAGGATCATTGCCCACGAAGTCCGCGCCGATGTGATAGGCCTGCGCCAGCCCTTCCGGGCGCGGCTGCTGGGCATAGTGGATGCTGATGCCCCACTGGCTGCCATCGCCGAGCAGGCCGGCAAAGGCAGCCGCATCTTCGGGCGTGGTGATCACCAATATGTCCTGCACGCCGGCCAGCAGCAGCACCGACAGCGGATAATAGATCATCGGCTTGTCGTAGACCGGCATCAATTGCTTGGAGACCGGCTTGGTGAGCGGATAGAGGCGGGTGCCCGATCCGCCAGCCAGGATGATGCCCCGGCGCCTGCCCGTATCGCGTGTCATGCCGTCCCCCTGATGAAGCGTCGTACCAGCCCGGCAAAGCTTTTCAGTTTCAGCAGCATGGGTTCACGCCGCGAGGCTTCGGCGGTGGCAAGGCCGAGATAGCGCGGCACCGGCCGGCCGACCACGCGCATCGCCCACAGGCGCGAGACAACCTGCCGCTTGCGCCGGGCCTGGCCGGGCTGCATGGCGATGATGTCGGCAACCGGCACCGGGCTGGTTTCGACCGCGCCGGCGGTGCGTGCCGCTTCAAGCAGGTCCAGCCCCGTTGCCGTGCGGGCCATGACCAGGCTGCGGCCATCCTGTTCCTCGAAACTGGGGTAGCCACGCTCGTCGCCATACCAGGCATCGGCGCAGGCGATGTCGGCGGCGCCGCCAACCGCATCGGCGCAGATCTTGCACCGGAACTGCACTTCCTTCGACAGGATGTCGCCCCAGCTGTCGGAATAGCTCATCGAACGGCTGCTGCCGTCGTGCAGCGTGGCGGTGGCGCGGCCGGGCCAGCCATCGCCGCGGAACCGGAAGGCGGCCACGTCCGGCGCCGCCACGCCAAGCTGATCGAGGATGCGCCCCACCGCGCGGGTGGACGGGATGCCCGCGCAGAAGAAGGCAAGCATCAACGGCACGCGTGCGCCGATGCGCGGATCCGCCTTGGCACGGGCGCGCAGCGCCGCGACATCGCACGGCTTGCCGACGAATGCGAAGCGGCTGCCGTCGGCTTCGGCGCGGGCCAGCCAGTCTTCAAGGCCGGCCAGCGGGGAGGAGGCGACATAGCGGGACCCTGCGGCGGCCAGCACATCGTCCGCGCTGGCCGAAACCGTGGTGATGTTGCCCATGGGATTGGCCGGATCGGCCCGCACCTGCACGATGAAATCCACCATGCCGCTGCGCAGCGCGTGGGTGACCAGTGCCGAGATCAGCCCGCCCGAAGAGCCCTGGTGGCGAACCAGTGAATCCGTGGCATGGCCAACCCCTGTGAAACGTTGCGGCCCCCACAGCGGTTCCTGCGGATCGTGGGGATTGTCACGTTCGTCGACAACGATGCCGGGGCAGGCGGCGGCGATGGCTGCATCTTCGGCCGCGCTGACCGGCCCGGTCTGTTGCGGGCGGGCCCAGCCGGGCGGCACGCTGGTCATGCGGATTCCGGCGGAGACGGCCGCGCACAGGCCGCAGCCGGTGCAGGTGCCGGCCCGTTCAACCTGGTCGAGGAAGGCCGGCTTCATTGCGCCGTCTCGCGGAACAGCGCGGCCAGCGCCGCCACATAGGCTTCAAGGCCCGCCGCAATGATCGGCTGCGCTGCGGCCATGTCGGCTGCCAGCGTGTCGCGGTTGTCCAGCGCGTCCATTATGCGGGCGAGGGCCGTTTCGGTATCCATGCCGCGCGCGTTCACCAGCCACCTGTAGCCCAGCGCGCCATAAAGGCCCTCGAACTTGCGGCTGTAGCTGATGGGAACCACCGGCACACCGCTGGAAAAGGCCGCGATGGTGGCGTGCATGCGCGCACCGATCAGGAAATCCAGACCGGAAATGAAGCTCTTGGCGTCGCTGGCCGAGGTGAAGTCGGGGTGGCGCTGCAGCGCTGGATAGGCGGCCTTCAGACGGTCGGCGGCGGCCCCGTCGTCGTCAACCGGCAGGTGCGGCGCCAGCACGTGCGGAACGAGATGCACGTCGCAATCCCCGCGCGCCAGCAGCGCCGTGATCAGCCGGTGCGTGAGATCGGCATAATCGAAGCCCAGCCCATATTCGTTGCCGCCGGCATAGCCGCCGTTCATCAGCAGCCCCGACACGTTGAGGCCCACCTGCAGCCGCCCGGGCGTTTTCGGTCGCGGCGTGTAGGGCAGGGCAAAGGCGACATCCACGACCTGCCGGGCGGCCACGCCGGGGGCCAGCGTCGCAACGGCCTCCAGGCTCAGCGCGTCGCGGGTGAAGACGGCGTGGGCCTTGCGGCAGATCCACCCCGCAATGGCGCTGTGCGGCTGCCGCGAGAACGGCCCGATCGTTTGCGGGCTCAGCACCAGCGGCTTGCCGGCCAGGATCGGGATGATCTTGGTGGCCAGGATCGGGATGATCTTGGTGGTGGCGACATAGGCAAAGCGCTTGTCAGGATAGATGTCGGTGAAGCTGTCGCCGCCACAAATGTCGAGGATCAGATCGCTGGCCAGCACATCCGCGATGTAGCCGCCCGGGCTGATCATGTAGCGGCCGGTGATGGTGCGATGGGCCAGATCGGCGTCGGCAACCGACGCCGGCCCGTTTTCCCGGTTGCCGATGATGGTGAAGCGCGCGTTCACGCCGGCCCGGGCGGCGGCCTGACGGGCAAGTTGCAGGTTGCCCGCCGTCAGCGCGCCAACACCCAGATTGGTGGCCTGCGCTGCCCAGTGCCACCGGGATTGGGCGCGGCAGGTTCAGCCGCCGCCGGGGCAGCAGGAGCCGGAGCCGCCGGAGCCGCCGGAGCCGTCGCCGGGGCGCCGGCCGGGGCATTGGCCTTGGCCTTGGCTTCGGCTTCCTTCTTCAGCTTGTCGGCCACCTTCTGCGGTTCGTCATAGCCGGCGGCATAAGTCACCTTGGCCTTGTTGGCGTCCTTCAGCCGGGTCAGTTCCGCCTGCAGACGCTTGGTCACTTCCTGGCGCTGGATCAACTGCTGGGCATAGGTGATGGCCCGTTCGCCCAGGAAGGGCTGCTGCTTGGTTTCGGTGACAACGTTGATGTAGACCACCGGCGCCGGCGCTGCGGCCGGGCGATCGATGAACATGAACGGTTCGCTGTTGGGGCCGCCCGAGACGCGCATCACTTCCTTGGAGATCTTCGGGTCCACCACCAGCGTGTCGATCTGTTGCGGTGCCCGGCGGAACTCCACGTTGGATGCCAGCAGCACACGCTCCACTTCCGCCATGGTCTTGGCGTCCTTCAGCGGGATCGATTCGATATTGTTCGGCCGCAGGAACTGGATCTGATCCAGCGACATGATCCGCCGATCGGCGAACATCACCGGGTTTTCCGAAATGAACTTCTGGGCGGCTTCACGCGGGGTGGCCTGCACCTTGCCCGCCACATCGGCCTGCAGGGCCTGCACCAGCAGATTCTCGTCGTTGCGGGCCTTGGCCAGCACGAACTGGGGCGATTGGTCCAGCTTGCGGGTGCGCGCCTCGGCGGCCACCATCTTGCGCTCGATCACCCGGGCCAGCGCCACGGCTTCGGCCAGCTTGCGCGGGGCGTTGCGCGCGGCCGCACCCATTGCGTTGATCTCGGCATTCACCTCGTGGATGGTGACATCTGACCCGTCGACCGTGGCCACCACCTGGCCCTCGGGCTTTTCCGCCTGCTTGTCGCAGGCCACCAGCGTCAGGCCGGCCGCAGCCGCCAGCAGCAGCGGAAACATCATGGAGCCCGCCGGTTACGCCAAATCATGTTGCCGTGTCTTGCCGCTGCGGCCGCATCCGGTCAATGGCGCAGAGCGCAGTTGCCAGCATGAACGCGCACCCTCACGGCAGCCGCCGGCCCAGCTGGGCGCGCGCAATCGCACCCGCACGCGCACCCTGCCGACGCACCAGGCGCCTCAGGAACCTGCCCCAGCCCAGCAGCCAGTGCCACGGCCACCACAGCCGATGAAAGCGCCAGACGTGGCCAAGGCGGGAGCGCGTCTGCCAGTAATCGCAAAAGACACTGCGCGATCTGGCGTCGCTGTCTGGGCCGTCAATGGGGGCAGCCTTGTGATAGATGGTGGCCCCATGGGCAAAGCCGATGGCGAACGCCGCGCTGCCAAGACGCCTGTTTCGTGTCGCCCAATCCAGTTCCGCGAAAAACGGGCCGCTTTCTTCGGACATCAACCCGACGCGTTCGATGAAGTCCCGGCTGGCGGCCAGGCTGGCACCCGACACGAAATCGGTGGCATCGGCGATCATGGCGGGATCGAAGCTGGTGGTTGCCGGAGCCTCGCCGCCAAGCGGACGCGCACGGCCGGTGAGCAGGCTGAAGGCCGATCCATTCAGCGCCTCGAACCGATCCGGCGCGAAATAATGGCGGACGATGGTGCCGCACATGCCGATCAGCGGATCGGCCGCCATCCGGGCCAGCAGAGCTGCCGGCGCGTTGGCTGTCACCACCGTATCGTTGTTCAACAGCCAGAAGGCGGCCAACTGCGGATCGCCAAGCAGGTAGCGCAGCCCCAGATTGCGGCTGCCGGCAAGATCCGCAGTCCCGGCTGATTGGATCAGCGTCAGCGCCGGCACCGGGCCGGTGCCGGCCGTCGCGCCGATGGCGTCGGCAGCCACCACCACCACCAGCGGCACCGGCTTGCGGACCGGCGGGGACGACAGCGCCGCCATCGCCAGCGCGGCCGGCTTTGCTGGCCGCGTGCCCGCCGCCCATGCCCGGATCGCGTCTGCCGATCCCCCATCATGTGCGCTGTCCACCACCACGATGCGCATCGGCAGCGAGGTTCGCAGCAGGCTTTCCAGACACTCGATGGTGTCGTCCGTGCTGCGCTGGTTGACGATCACGACGCCCAGCCGGGGCGTCAGATCGGCAGCATAGAGCATGCCCGACCAATGATGGGCGGGTAGGGCGCTGGTTGTGGTGGTGACCGTCATCGCAAAGGCTGTTCGTCAGGCCGCTGCTTGCCAGTGGCGCCCGGCATCATCACCGCCGGCCGCCATCACGCGGCGCATCTCGCTGCCACGATACAGGCGAAGGCGGGCCAGCACGCCAAGGCCGCGCAGGCGGTTGGCCATGCCGGACAAGCGGCCTGACAGCAGCAGGCGCAGGCCATCCACGATGATCGAGGCCGGCATGGCCGCGGCCTTCAGGCGCCAGCGCCAATCGGGGCGGGCCTGCGCCCGGTGCGTGGCCCAGTCATGCGCGATGTGGCGCTGCCACTTGACCTGCAGGCTGGCATAATCCGGCCGGGCCGGGTGATAGATGCGCATCGCCGGCACATAGGCGATCCGGTAGCCTGCGGCGGTGGCGCGCTGCCCCCAATCACGGTCCTCGGCAAGGCCGATGCCCGAAAACGGGCCAACACGCGCGTGCACATCGCGGTGCATGGCGAGGTTGCCGGTGCCCGAAAATCCCTGTTTCTCGATGTACATTTTCTGCCGGTAGGCAAAGACCGCCTCATAAGCCTCGATGGCTGTGAGGTTGGCCGGATCGATGAAATCGATGCGCACGTCGCCGCCCACCACGCCGCGCTGGCCGCCAGCCTCCACCGCGCGCACTGCGGCGTCCAGCCAGCCGGCTTCCGCGCGGCAATCGGCATCGATGAAGGCCAGCACATCGGCACGGGCGCTGGCAACGCCGGTGTTGCGGGCGGGGCCAGGACCGGGTGTCGGCTCGTGCAGCAGGCGCACGCCGGGATAGCGGGCGATCACGGTTTCCGGGCCGATCCGCGAGCCATTGTCCACAACGATGATCTCCACGCCCCCCGCCAGCCTTTGCGATACGACCGACGCCAGACAGCGATCAAGTGCGTCCGGCATGTTGAAGTGCGGAATGATGACCGTGACACGGGGCAGGGCGCTCACCGCGCTTTCGCTGTCCTGCGCTGCGGTCATTGCCGTCGTTCAGGCGCCGCGCTTCGCTGCTGTGTCATCGCTGCCGACATGGTGAGCAGGGCCGACACGCCCGGATAGCTGAACCGGAATTGCGGATCGCCATGGCCCTCGCGCCGTTCCAGCAGATCGATGGCGTTGACGAACAGCTTCAGATCGCGTTCCACGCTGATCGGCGCGACATTGCCGCCCATTTCCGTCACCACGTCGTCGACGGTGAACCACCCGTCGGCGGTGCTGCCGGCGCGGGCCGCCGCCACCAGCAGCGGCCAGTTGGCGCGGGCTTCCTCGCGGATCAGGCTGGCCTGCACGCGGCGCGGCAGGCTGGCCTGCCAGTCCGCGATCACCTTTTCCACGGCGGTGCGGGCATCGCTGTAATTCACCTCGTCGCGGCGATTGTTCAGCGCGGAAAGCCCCGCCTGGTGGCCCAGCAGACGCACAAGATAGGGTGAACCACCGGCCATGCGGGTGATGAGGGCCAGCGCGTCCTTGTCAAAGCGGATGTCTGCGGCCCGCTCGCCCATGCGCAGCAGTTCCCGCACCTCGCCCGGGGCAAGCGGGGTCATCGGCAGGCCGGCAATGTTGCGCCGGATGGACGGGGCATAACCGATCAGTTCATCAAGGTTCAGGGCCACGCCGGTGATGATCAGCTGCACCCGGGCCGCCCGGTCCGACAGGTTCTTGATCAGTTCGGCCACTTCGCGGCGGAAATTCACGTCCACCACGCGATCATATTCGTCGAGGATGACGAGCACGCGGGTGCCGACCACGCCCGACAGCACTTCGGCCAGTTCACGCGCGCCGAAGGGGCCCGGCTGCAGCAGCGGTTCGAAGGTGCCGCCCTTCTCGCCCTCGGGCGAATTCGGCAGCACCGACGAATGATAGATGCGCGGGATGCGGCTGAGGATCGAACGGAACATTTCCGAGAAGTTCGCCGCCGTCCCGCAGCTGGCATAGATCACCAGGTAGCGCGCCTCCCGGGCGGTGTCGGCAAAAACATGGGCCAGGCTGGTCTTGCCGATCCCGCGTTCGCCATAGATCACGACATGGACGCGCTGTTCCTCCACGGCATTGATCAGCGCCGACATGGCGTCCCGCCGGCCCGCGAAGGTTTCGCGCGCGGTGACCGGCAGCGATGCGCCCAGCGCGTCACGCAGCGCCAGCCGACGCCGGGCCAGCTCGCTTGTCGCATCGGTTTCCATGTCGTCAGACGCGCTGGCGATGAAGCGCGGCAGCATTGATTCGGGCTCGCCTGCCGGCGACGATGGCCACGCGAATGGCGTGCCCGCTGCCGGAATGTCGGCCGAAAACACGGTTGTCGCGCGCGGCGCTTCGGCCTGAACGCTTGCGGCATCTGTCTCGCTCGCGGCGGCTGCAGCCTCGGGCGCCAAAGCCGAATTGGGTTCCGGCGGTGCGATATCGCCTGCCTCATCCCTCGTCTTGCGCTTCCAGATCATCTCTACACTGTCCTCATCGCAACGCCGAAAGCGGTTTTGGTTCCGCCACGGCTGCAGGCGTGCGACAAAAGCCGCGCCAACAGCGGCAGACCCCCACCACCTGCCGCGAGGGTTTGCCACGAACTGCGCCGGGAAGCGAGGGGCAAAACGTCAAGCCTTCCGCAGAATTGGCCCAAAAACTGCACGACATGGCTTAGCATGGTTGCTGCCGCTGCCGTCCCGGTGTAGCGATGCAGCCGCCCCGCGGTCTTGGATGAGTGGTTTTTTCACACATCAATGATATGGGGCTGCTGTTGAACGAGGGGTGGTTGGTTTGATCATGCAACGAACGGCGTGGGGGCTGGTCGAAATGCGTGCACGGGGTGCCCGGCATTGGCGTTATCCATTGGTGGTGATCGGCCTTCTGTCGCCTGTCGCCCAGGCGGGCGCGCAGGGCATTTCCGCTCAGCCGCCTTCGGTAACGGTTCGCGACAACGACGACGCGCCGTTGCGCGCCACGGGGAATCTCCCCGGCCTTGGCGGCTATCCCGGGCGGGGCTTGTCGCTGGGGGCGACGTTTGCCGGCCGCTATGAAAGCAATCTTGGCCGTCAGGGTGGTGATGCAGCCGGGTTTCGCCTGCGGCCGCAGGCCGATATGCGCTATGGCCTCGCCCTCGGGCGGCAGGGGCTGTACGTCGAAGGCACGATTGGCCGCGACATCATCCTTGGCAGCGACGTGATCCCGGATCGGAACCGCTACTCCGCAGGTGCTGGCCTTGCCTACCAGCTGTCACGCTGCACCGGCCAGCTGGGCGCATCGTGGCAGAAGAGCCTGGCGTTCGAAACCGATGCGCTGGCCTTCGGCGGGTTCGAGCAGGAGCGCCGCAATTTTGGGCTGAGCGCAAGCTGTCGCCTGAGCGCGGCAATCAGCCTTGAAGGTTCGGTGATCCGCCAGCTGGTCGAAACCTCCCAGCGGCAGTTCGATCCCTTCGGTTTCAACAGCTGGACCTATACGGCCGGTCTCGGGTTCGGCAGCGCTGCGCTCGGGCGATTCTCGCTGTCGGGTGCTCTGACGAACAGTGAGATGCCGGGCCGTCTGGTGGTGACGCCAGACGGATTGCTGGAAGACGGCTTGCGGCAGAAGAGCTTGCGGCTCGGATATCAGCGCAAGTTCGGCAGCCGCATCTCGCTCGGCTTGGGCGTCTCCTATATCGATTCCCAGCCCAAGTTCGACGAGAGCATCCTGATCATCGGCGGCGTGCCGCAGTTGGTCCCGCGCGAGGGCTTTTCGGGGCTGGGATATGATGTGGCGCTGGATTTCGTGCTCTCGCCGCGGCTGTCCATCGATCTCACGGCAGCGCGCAGCAGTTTCGTGAACCCGGTGGTCGGCGCTCAGCTGACCGTTGCCAACAATTATGCAGCGGCGGTCAATTACCGGTTGAACGAGCGCTATTCCGTGGCGGCCGGCGCCAGCTTCAGGCGGAACGATTTCCGCGGCGGCTTCGTGTCGGAACTTGAACCATTCCTGCGCGATTCCGACCAGTTTGACCGTTTTTTCGGCCAGTTCACGGCCAAGATGGGCCGCCGTCTGCGCATTGCGCTGGATGTGACGCACAACCGTCGTCGCTCGGATCCCCAGGTGTTCAATTTCTCGTCGACCGGGGCTGGCATCAACCTTGGTCTTGATTTCGGAGGAAGCCGTTGATGAAACATGTGCTGACAGCGGCTGCGGTGGCCTTCCTGCTGGGCGGCGCCGCCCTTGCGCAGGGCACCGCCGGTTACCGCGGCTATGTGCTGGGCCCGGACGATACGGTGCAGGTCATCGTTTATGGCCAGACCGAATTCAACGTGACGACCCGGGTGAAGGCTGATGGCACGATCGTCATGCCGCTGATTGGCATCATCAATGCTGGCGGCGAGACCAACATCACCCTGGCCAAGCAGATCACCGACAAGCTGGTGGCCGGCGGTTTCCTCAGGCAGCCGCTGGTGAACGTCGAGGTCGGTGCCTATGTGTCCCGCACCGTCAATGTTGCCGGCAATGTGACGGCGCCGGGCATCGTGCCGCTCGATCGCCCCTATCATGCCCTCGAAGCGCTGCTGAAGGCGGGCTGGGTGCGTGCTGATGGTGCCAATTTCGTCTATCTGCGCCGTCCCGGGCAGCCGGAGCGCAAGCTGGAAGTCGAACAGTTGGTGCGCGGCGGCGCGGAAGCTGATCCGCTTCTGCAGCCCGGCGACACGCTGTTCGTGCCACCGGTGGAAACCTTCTTCATATATGGCCAGATCAACGCACCCGGCATGAAGGCGATATTGCCCGGCATGACCGTGCGCCAGGCCATCGGTCTGGCGGGCGGTGTCACGCCGTCGGGGAACGCCAACAAGGTCGGGCTGATCAAGGGTGGAACCGGCAAGGAAGTCGATGCCGATCCGGCGCAGAAAATCGAGAATGGCGACGTTATCATCATCAAGGAGCGGCTGTTCTGACCAGCGTTCGCATGAACGCCAACCAGACCTGCCTTCAAGAGGGAAAGGTGCCGGCCCGGCCGGCAAGACCATATGAGCCTGATTCAGCTGTTGCGTATCCTGATCGCCCGCCGTTTGATCCTGTTCGGCGCCATGGCGCTGTGCCTTGTCGTTGCGATTGCTGTCGGTCTGATCCTGCCTGCGCGCTATCCCGCGACGGCCCGGATCATGATGGACAATTTCAAGCCCGACCCGGTGACGGGCCAGATGATCAATGCGAACAGCATGCGGACATTCGTGCGCACCCAGCTGGAACTGATCAAGGATTACCGGATCATCGGCGAAGCGGTTGACGAACTTGGCATGGCCAGCAACCCGCAGTTGCTGGCAACCTGGCAGAGCGAAACGGGCGGGGTTGGCGATTTCCGCCGCTGGATCTCCGACCGCATCAGCCAGGGCGTCGAGGTCAACATGGTGGAGAACAGCAACATTCTTGCCATCACCTATGAAGCGCCAAATCCGGAGATCGCCCGGCGCACCGTGAACGCGCTGCGCAATGCCTACATCGAGAACAGCCTGCGCCTGCGCACCGACAGCGCCGGCCGCACCGCCGAATGGTATCGCGAGCAGGCCAATCGGGCGCTGAAGTCGCTTGAGGCAGCAGAGGCCGAGAAAACCAAGTTCGAGCAGGACAATGGCATCGTGATGACCTCCGCTGGAGAAGCGGAGACGGTCAAGCTGTCCAGCCTGCAGGCGGCGCTCACCGCGGCCCGCAGCACCCAGTCTGTGCAGCAGTTCGAGGCCATGCGGCAGTCCACCACCTCTGGCGTGGTGGAGCAGCTCAAGGTCCAGCTGGCCACACTGAACGACACGATCGAGCAGGCGTCGGAACGGCTGGGCACCCAGCATCCGACCTATGTGGCCATGCTGGCCCGCCGCGAGCAGCTTGAACGTCAGCTGGCCCGCGAGCAGGCAGCGGCCCGCCAGGCCGGCGCCCAGCAGCTTGGTGCTTCGCGCAGCGGTATCGCCCAGCTTGAAGCGGAGTATGAGCAGCAGCGTGCCAAGGTGTTCGCCATGAAGGACAAGCTGGACAAGCTGAACCAGCTGGCCGGCGAAGTCATGATGCGCCGAATGCAGTATGAGCAGGCCGCCAAGCGCACCGGGGAACTCCAGCTGGAAGCCAACGTGTCCGATTCCGGCCTCATCGTGCTGGGCGATGCCACGGTTTCGCCAAAGCCTTCGTTCCCCAATTGGCCGATCATCCTCGGGCTTGGTGCCGGCGCCGGTCTCGCGCTGGGCCTGGTGATGGGCATGCTGGTTGAATTGATGAACCGTCGCGTGCGCGGTGCCGAGGACCTGAGCCTTGCTGCCCGGGTGCCGGTGTTTGCCGTCATCGCCGATCGGCGGCGTCCTGAATGGCAGCAAACCCTGAAGCGTCTGTTGACCCGCGGCAAGTCCGGCCCTGCCATCGGCCTGCAGCCGGCCCAGTGAGCATGGATCCCATGAACGACAGCAACCCCATCGCCGGCAATCCCGATCTTGATGCGGACGCCGAAACTGTTGCGAGCCCGGAGACGGGCGCCGCCTCCACAGTTGTCGGCGGTATCGGCGGCGGCGACCGTTTTGATGCACCGATCCGCGAGGTCCTGCTTCGCCTTGGGCATCTGAACGAGGATCAGGCCACGAGGGTGGTGGCGCATGCCGCCGAGCGCGGCCTGGATTTCGATCAGGCGGCGCTGGAACTCGGCTTCATCACCACCGAGGAACTCGACCGCGCCCGCGAACAGCTGATCAACAGCATGGCGCTGCAGAACGTGGCCCGCCGCCCGGTTTCGGATGAACTGGTGGTGATCAGCGATCCGGGGTCGGTGCGGGCCGAAACCATCCGCATGCTGCGCACCCAGGTCATCGCCCAACACATCAAGAATGGCCGGCGCGGGCTTGCCGTGGTGGCGGCGGCCGATGGCCATGGCTGCTCCTATGTCACCGCCAATCTGGCTGCATCGCTGGCGCAGGTCGGCTTCAAGGTGCTGCTGGTGGACGCCAACATGCGCAGTCCGCGGCAGGATCAGATCTTCGGCGTGGATCCCAATGCGCCGGGCCTGTCGAGCTTCCTGACGCTGCAGGCCGCGCGGCCGGAACGGGTGGTGAATGCCAACGTGCTGCCCGGGCTGGCGCTGATCACGGCCGGGCCGCCCACCAGCCGTCCGCAGGAACTGCTGTCGGGCAATCGCTTCCGCGATGGCGTCAACACGCTGCTGCGCGAATATGATCTGGTGCTGTTCGACACGCCGGCGGCCAACACCAATGCCGACGCGCTCAATGTTGGCGGCGCCGCCGGCTATGCCCTGATCGTCGGCCGGGCCAACGAGACTTATTACAAGGACATCGACACGCTGTCTGCCCAACTCGCCGCTGCCCGGTGCGCCGTGGTCGGGGCCGTCCTGAACGAATTCTGATGCCGGACCCTGCCGGAATCACAGGCGTGGCCACTGCGGCACAGCCCGATCTGCGGGCCATGCTGCAACGTCACTGGCCGTTGTGGCTGGGCATTGCCGCCATGGCAATTCCCACCATCATCGCGCTTGGCCAGGGGCCGTGGCAGGAGGAATCCGGTGTACACGGCATCATTGTGCTGGTCACCGGGCTGTGGCTGGTCTGGCGTCGGCAGGCGGAGCTTGCCGCGGTGGAGCAGCCTGGCAATCCGCTCATCACCGGGCTGCTGCTTGCCGTCGCGCTGCCGGTCTACATGGCGGGCCGCGCCTTTGAATTCATCAGCATTGAAACGGCTGCCCTGCTCCTCGCGATGGTGGCGGTGGCGCATCAATACATGGGCGTCGCGGCCCTGAAACTCCTGTGGTTTCCGATCCTGTATCTGGGCTTCGTGGTGCCATTGCCGGGCTGGTTTCTCGACACCATCACCATGCCGCTGAAGGAACTCGTGTCCGAAATCGTGACCAATGGGCTTGCCGCTGTTGGTTATCCGGTCGGTCGCATGGGTGTCACGCTGTACATCGGCCAGTATCAGCTGCTGGTGGAAGATGCCTGTGCCGGGCTGAATTCGCTGGTCAGCCTCAGTGCCATCGGCCTGTTCTACGTCTATCTGATCCGCGGTTCCAATCCGGCCTATTCGCTGATCCTGCTGGCCATGGTGATCCCGATTGCCGTCGCGGCCAACTGCGTGCGGGTCGCGGCGCTGGTGCTGATCACCTATCACCTGGGCAATGCCATGGCCCAGGGCTATCTGCACAATTTTGCCGGCATGGTGACGTTCGTGTCGGCGTTGCTGTTCATCTTCGCGCTCGATGGGGTGTTGTCGCCGCTGCGGCGCCGGCTGGCCAGAGGCGAGGAGGCGGCATGAGCGGGATCAATCGTCGCGATGTGGTGATGGGCGGGGCCCTGCTGGCCGGTGCGGCCGGCGCGGCGGCGCTGGTGCCCCGAGGCCGTCTGGTGCTGATGCCGCAAGGGCATGAGCTGGACAGGATGGTGCCGC
Source organism: Sandarakinorhabdus sp. (assembly GCA_025458465.1). Lineage (GTDB taxonomy): Bacteria > Pseudomonadota > Alphaproteobacteria > Sphingomonadales > Sphingomonadaceae > Sandarakinorhabdus. The sequence continues at coordinate 14,302 of JALOSK010000017.1, forward strand.
AGAAGATTGGCGCGTGGACTCATGTTCCGACCCCAGGCATCGTGATGCCGCGCACGGAAGGCTCGCTTTCATCCAAGATCTACGGGCAGGAACTGAGCCGGGTTTACTTCGCGGACGACAAGCTGCCGGTCATCCTGGTGATGGCCTATGGTCCGATCCAGAATGATCTGCTGCAGTTGCACCGGCCCGAGGTCTGCTATTCGGCGGTGGGTTTCGAGATTTCCCAGACCGTCAAGCGCATGCTGCCGATGGGGCAGGGCGTCATGCTGCCCATGCGCGAACTGGTGGCACGCTCCGATCGGCGCACGGAAACCATCACCTACTGGACCCGTGTGGGTGATGACCTGCCGACCAGCGGCACTGAACAGCGCCTGGTGAAGCTGCGGCAGCAATGGGCGGGCTACATCAGCGACGGCATTCTGGTGCGGATGAGCTGCGCCGAGCCGCCAAGCGCGCAGGTGCGCGAGCAACTGGCCGAATTCGCCCGCCTGCTGGTGCTGGCCGTGCCTGCGGTGGATCGGCCGGCGCTGGTGGGCCGCACGCTGTCGGCAAGGCTGGCGTGATGCTGGCAGGGGCGATCAGCCGCCCGAGTTCGCGTCCCGCCGGGCCTGTCGCGGTGCCGGCGGCCTTGCGCCGGTCAATTCTGGTTGAAGGGCTGCAGGACGCGCCAGATGAAGGCGATCGTGGCGCCGAACAGGGCGATGGCGCCAGCGTGCAGCAGCATGTCGTCTGCCTTCACCGCCTCGTTGCCAATGTAGTTGGTGACCGCACATCCGACGGCCGCCACCATGTATTGCCACAGATGGTCACGCGGCTCACCCTGGCTGCGCTGCAGGAACAGCACGATGAGACCCGCAAAGGTCATCACTGTCAGCCAGTCGTAAGGCGTTTCCATGCAACTCTCTCCCTCGCCGGCGCTTCTATATCAAGTTGCGTGAAACTTGCCACGCCATTTGCGCAACCGGCATGGAACGAGAATGGCACCAATTCTGTTGCACGGGCAGGGCTGCGATGAACAAGCCGCAGCCGATCCGGGCCGCCGCGGCATCGCCGGCGCCGGCAACATCGCCCGGCGTGCCGCTGGCCCTTGCCGTTCTGATCCTGCGCGTTGCCGAATTCGCGGTCGTGGGCGGCGTTGGCCTGTGGCTGGTCAACGCCGTTCCCATTGAGCTGGGCAGCTTCATCACGCTGCACACGCGGGTGACGCTGATTGCCAGTCTGGCCTTTGCCGTGCTGGCCGAAAGCCTGGGCGCCTATGATGTCGAGGCACAGTTTTCGCTCCGCGAGGGGTGGCGCCGTGTCCTGATGGCCTGGGTGATGACGACGCTGTTCCTTGTTACCATGGGCTTCCTGCTCAAGACGTCGGATGAAATCTCGCGCGGCTGGGCGCTGCTGTGGTTTGCCTCCGCCGGTGCAGCCATGCTGGCGACCCGCGCGGCTGGCACCTTCTGGGTGCGCCGTCTGAAGCGCCAGGGCATCTTCAACGAACGTGTGGCCGTGTTCGGCACCGGCCCCCAGGCAGAACGCTTCGTGGATTATGTGCAGTCCAGCGACCGGCTCACCATCACCCTGGTGGGCCTGTTCGATGACCGCCGTCCCGATCGCCTGCCCATCACGGTGTCCGGCGCGCCGGTGCTGGGTGATCTGGAGGCGTTGATCAGCATGATCCGGGCCGGCCAGATCGATCAGGTGGTGCTGGCGCTGCCGTGGTCGGCCGAACGGCGTCTGCGCGGCCTCGTGGAGGCGCTGGCGCAAACCCCGGTCAAGCTGCGGCTGGCACCCGATCTTGTCACCTTCAGCTTTGCCAACCGGCCGATGGTGATTCTGGGCGATCTGCCGGTGATGACGCTGTTCGAACGGCCGATTTCCGGCCTGTCGGGCATTGCCAAACAGATCGAGGACAAGCTGCTGGCCAGCCTGATCCTGCTGTTCATCTGGCCCATCCTGGCGATCGTCGCGCTGGCGGTGAAGCTGGATTCGCCCGGCCCCATCCTGTTCCGGCAGCCGCGCGAAGGTTTCAACAACCAGACGTTCCGCTGTTACAAGTTCCGGACGATGTATCACGACCGTCTGGAGTACAAGGACATCAAGCAGGCTGGCCGCGATGATCCGCGCATCACCCGGGTGGGACGCATCCTGCGCCGCACCAGCCTTGATGAGCTTCCCCAACTGTTCAACGTGCTGCAGGGGGACATGAGCCTTGTCGGCCCGCGGCCGCATGCGCCGTCAACCCGCGCGGGCGGCAAATTGTTTGCCGAAGCGGTGCAGAGCTATGCCGCGCGCCACAAGGTGAAGCCCGGTATCACCGGCTGGGCGCAGGTGAACGGCTGGCGCGGCGAGACCGACACCGAGGACAAGCTGATCCGGCGGGTCGAGCATGACCTCTATTACATCGAGAACTGGTCGATCTGGTTCGATCTCTACATCCTGGTGCGCACCGTCGGCGCCGTGCTGCTGCCCAGGAACGCCTTCTGACGCAGGGCCGCGAAGCCGGCTCTGGACAATATGTCGCACCAGCATAAAAATTACCGTTCGACACTTGGCGCGGACATAATATTTCCCTAAGCCGCGCTCTCATTCGTTTTTCCTGTCCGCTGGACGCGCCGCGCGCCCGTTCCGCTGGCCAGCAACAAGGGCTGTTTCGCCATGTATGATCCCGCCGCCCCGATGCGTCCGCCGATCCCGACGCCGCAGGTGAACCCGGTGCGCACGCGCGCCGATTGGGATGCGATGCGCGCGGCCGTTCTGGCCGATCCCGGCGCCTTTCACGGCGAACATGCGGCGCGCAATCTCCACTGGCTGGTTGAGGTGGACGGCCGCAAGGCCTGGCTGACCCGGCAGGACGATGGCCGCTGGACCGGTTGGGATGCCGAGACCGCAGCGCCGGTGACGGCGGACCTGCCCACCGATTTCACGCCGTGGGCGCGCGCCTTCAACGCCGATGATGCGCCCAACTTCCGCTGGTTCGAAGGCGGCCGCACCAACGCGGCCTTCAACGAACTGGATCGCCACGTGCTGGCCGGTCACGGCGCCGAAGCCGCCTTCATCTTCGAAGGCGATCGCTGGGATCTGGCGGCCAACAACGGCCGTGGTGCGCCGGTGGATTGCGTCACCATCTCCCGCCGCAAGCTGCTGCTGGAAGCCGCCAAGTGCGCGGTGGCCCTGACCAAGCTGGGCCTGAAGGCCGGAGACCGCATTGCACTGAACATGCCAAACGTGCCGGCCCAGCTTTACTGGACGGAAGGCGCCAAGCGCATCGGCGTCATCTATACGCCGGTGTTCGGCGGCTTTTCGGACAAGACGCTTTCTGATCGCATCCACGATGCCGGCGCGCGCATCGTGATCACCGCCGATGGCGGCTATCGCAACGCCCAGATCGTGCCGTTCAAGACCGCCTACACCGATCCGGCGCTGGACAATTATGTGCCAGTGGCGGTTGCGCTGCGCCTGCTGGAAGAGCGGCTGCACGGCGACGATCTGGGCCTTTCGGCCGACACCGCCGGCACGATGGCCGGCATTGTCGGCACCGCGCTGAAGGGCGAGGTGACGGTTGAGCGTGGCGACGTGATGCGCGGCCTGGGCCGCGCGCTCGCGGAACTGGGCAAGGAAGGCGTGGTGGATGCCGCGCAATCGGCCCGCATCCGCATCGCCATTGCCGAAACGCTGGTGTCCACCCCGCCGCGCGTCGATGCCGTGATCGTCGCCGCCCACGCCCATGTGCCCGATCTTGTCTGGCGCGAACGCGATGTGTGGGGCCATGATCTCACCAACGCCGCGCTGGCCGATATCCTCGCCGCCGCCGGCCTGCCCGACGAGGCAGCCCTGCATGCGCTGGACGATGAAGCCTTCGTGGCGGCGCTGTGGAAGGCGTCGCAGGCGCTGGCCGTTGATGCCGAATATCCGCTGTTCTTCATCTACACCTCGGGTTCGACCGGCAAGCCCAAGGGCGTTGTCCACGTCCACGGCGGTTATGCCAGCGGCATCATGGAAACGATGAAGGTCGCCTTCGATGCGCGGCCGGGCGATGTGATTTTCGTGGTCGCCGATCCGGGCTGGATCACCGGCCAGAGCTACATGATTGCCGCCGCGCTGCTGTCTCGCGTGACGACCGTGCTGGCCGAAGGCTCCCCGGTATTCCCGCACGCCGGGCGTTTTGCGGCGATGATCGAGAACCACGGCGTCACCATCTTCAAGGCCGGCGTCACCTTCCTGAAGGCGGTGATGACCGATCCGCAGAACCTCGCGGACATCAAGGCCTACGACCTGTCGAAGCTCAGGGTCGCCACCTTCTGTGCCGAGCCGTGCTCGCCGCCGGTGCAGGCGTTCGGCATGGATCACATCACGCCGCAATATATCAACAGCTATTGGGCGACCGAGCATGGCGGCATTGCCTGGACGCATTTCTATGGCAACGGCGATTTCCCGCTGGCCGCCGATGCCCGCACCTTCCCGTTGCCGTGGATCGTCGGCGACGTGTGGGTGGAGGACGAGGCTGGTGACCGCCAGGCCCGCGTGCTGCTGACCCGCGAGGGCAGCGATGGCGTGACCTGGCGCAGGGCCGGTCAAGGCGAGAAGGGCGAGATCATCATCGCCGCGCCCTATCCCTATCTGGCGCGCACCGTGTGGGGTGATGCTGATAATTTCCGCGTGGAAGACGGCAAGGTTGCCGGCGGCTGGGCCGGCGATGCCGGCCGCTGGCGCGACGGCTATTGGGGCCGCTGGCAGGGCGTGTGGGCCTATACCCAGGGCGATTTCGC
>JALOSK010000018.1 GCA_025458465.1 Sandarakinorhabdus sp.
TGCGCCTCGGCGCCAGCGCGCGGCGGATCGAAGACCACGGCATTCAGCCCGGCCAGCTCCCCACCCTTGCCGACGCCCGCCAGCGGCCGGCGAAACAGGTCGCGGTGCTGCGCCTCGATGCGGCGGCCGGCGCGGCGCGCGGCCACGCCCAGCGCCATGATTGCCGGCCCGGCGGCATCGACGGCCAGCACGCGGGCGCGCACCGAAAGCGGCAGCGCAAACGTACCCAGCCCGCAGAACAGATCGGCGACCATTGCGGCATCGCCCACCGCTTCCAGCACGGCGGCGACCAGCGCCGCTTCCCCTTCACGCGTGGCCTGCAGGAAGGGCGCCACCGGCAGCGCCACGTCCACGCCGCCCATCGCCAGCACCGGCTGCCGCCGTTCCACCAGCGTGTCGATACCGTTTGGCCCTTCCACCGACAGCCGCGCCAGATCATTCGCGGCAGCAAAATCGGTCAGCGCCTCGATCGCCGCCAGCCCTTCGGCGGAGACGTTGGCGAGCAGCAGATCAACACCTGCATCGCTCAGCGTCATCGCCACGCCGGCGCCCTGCCCGTCGCGCAGCCGTGCCTTCAGCAGCAGCCTCAACGGCGGCAGCAACGCCATCAATTCGGGGCTGAGCAGCGGGCAATCGGCGATATCCACCAGCGCGTGCGTGCCCTCGCTGTGGAAACCGAGGCTCAGCTTGCCGCCGCGCTTCACGGCCTTCAGGCTGGCGCGGCGCCGGCTGCGCGGTGGCGACAGGGCGATGACGCGCACATCATCGGGCAGGCCGCCGGGCAGCACGCGCGCCAGCCTGTCCAGCACGAAATCGCGATAGGCCGCTTCATCGACATGCTGCATCTGGCAGCCGCCACAGGCCGGATAATGAGCACAGGCCGGCGCCGCGTGATGCGGGCCGGGGATCAGTCGCGGCGGCTCCACCGAGAAATCCACCCGGTCCCCCGGCGCGGCCAGCGCCACGAAACGGCCATCGGCGGTCACGCCATCACCGCGGGCCGCCAGCCGGACAATTTCCGGAAACTCGCTCACAGGCCGGCCAACACGGCAGGCAGCAGCGCCACCAGATCATCGGCGATGCCACCCGGCCCCAGCCGCCGCCCAGCCTCCCCATGCAGCCAGGCGGCGGCCCGCGCGGCATCAAAGGGTGAAAGGCCCTGCGCCATCAGGCTGCCGATCATCCCGGCCAGCACGTCGCCGCTGCCCGCCGTGGCCAAAGAGGGCGAGGCATGGGCGTTGATAGCCACCTGCCCATCGGGCGCCGCGCGCAAGGCGATCGCTGCCGATGGGGCCGAACAGGCGCACGAATTCGCCTTCATGCGGGGTCAACACCGCCGGCGGGCCGATCGGTCCGCCATCCAGCAGCGACAGCGCTCCGGCATCGATCACCAGCGGCCGCGCGCCACCCCGCAACCGCCGCAGCCAGTCCTGCCCCCGTGCCTTGTCCCCCAGCCCCGGCCCGATCACCACCGCCTTCAGGCGCGGATCGGCGAGCAGCGGGAACGCATCCTCGTCATGGCGGCGCATCAGCGCCAGCGCCGGCAGTTGCGTGCCGTCGCCCGCCAGCGTCACCAGCCCTGCCCCGCTGCGCAATGCTGCCAGCCCGGCAAGCGCCGCCGCACCCCGGGACCCGCCTTCGACCACCAGAACATGGCCGCGCTGATATTTGTGCGTGTCGTGCGGCAACGGCTGCAGGCGGGGCCGTGCCGTCAGGTGCCACGGGCTGGCCACCGCGATGCCGATGTCCACCACCTCCAGCACGCCGCTCAGGGCGCCACCCGTGCCCAGCACCTGGCCAGGCTTGGCGGCAGCAAAGCTGATGGTGCGCGTGGCCGGCAACGGGCGGCCCAGCGCTTCACCGGTATCGGCATGGACACCCGACACGATATCGATGGCCACCACGGTCGACGGATGGCCGCGCAGCCGGTCGAGCGCGGCCTGAACCGCTTTCGGCAGTGGACGGGCAAGGCCTGTCCCAAACAGCGCGTCGATGATCAGCGGGGCTGGCGGCGCTTCGATCAACGGCACCACTGGCCCTGCCCCAGCCATCGCCGCCATTGTTGCCCGGCCCGCACAGCACGGTGGCGCTTGGCGCCGGATTGTGCGCCAGGATCGCCCGTGCCGCGCCGGCCGCTGCCCGCTCCATCAACGTCAACGCACTGGTGCCATCAGCAATTGCTGCTGCTTCGGCCGCCCGCATGGCCCCGGCAGTCAGCAACGGATGCCCAGAATCAATTGTGAACATGCTGGCCTTGTCACAAACCTCAGGCCTGCCAGCAAGGGTGCGGCCACCGATTATGGCGCGACTGTGCTGTTTGACCCCGCCGCAATCGCCACTATATTGAAATCATGGGCCGTTCTTCTCGTCGCGCCGGCCAATTGCCGGTCTTGCCGCTGGTTTCGCTGGTGTCGGCGGGGTTTCTTGCTGGCTGCACGCCCGATCATGATGACAGCACAACCCGCGTGTGCCGCAACGGCCTGGGCCAGCGCGCACCGGATGTGCACTGCGAACGCAGCGCGGGTTCGGGCGGTGGCGGCTTTGTCTATCTGCCCGGCAATCGGGCCGTGCCGGCGGTGGGTCAAGCCGTGGGTGGCTATCGCCTGCAGCCCGGCGAGGGCACGGTGCGCGCTGCCGATGGCCGCATCGTGCGCGGCGGGCTCGGCGCCTCGGCACGCGCCAGCGCATCGTCATGATCCGCATCGCAGCAACCCCGCGCCGCGATTGGCGGGCGCGGGTCGAGGCGCTGGGGCTGGTGTGGCACACGCAGGCCGATGGCACGCCCTATTGGGATGAGCGCGCCGCCTGGGTGTTCACCCCCCAGCAGATCGAAACACTGGAAGCAGCCACCGAAGAACTGCACCGACTCTATCTGGCCGCTGGCCAGCATGTGATAGAGACCGGCCGGCTCGGCGAACTGGGCATCCCGCGCTTCTGCCAACAGGCCATCATCGACGCCTGGGATCATGAACCGCGCGCGCTCAACCACGGCCGGTTCGATCTGGGCTGGACCGGTGAGGGCCCGCCAAAGCTGTTCGAATACAATGCCGACACGCCCACCGGACTGCTGGAGGCCGCCGTCATCCAGTGGGACTGGAAGGAAGCCGTGTTTCCCGGCCACGATCAATACAACAGCATCCATGATGCGCTGGTGGCGCGCTGGCGGGAAATTGCGCCGCCGCCGGGCACCAGCAAATTGCACCTTGCCGCCGTTCGCGAGGCCAGCGGCGAGGATGCGGTAACCATTGCCTATCACGCCGACTGCGCTGCCGAAGCCGGCATCGACACCGTGCTGATCGATATCGAGGACTTGGGCTGGCACCCGGAATGGCGCTGCTTCGTCGATCTGGAAGGCCAGCCGATCAACGCCATTGCCAAGCTTTACCCGTGGGAATGGCTGATGCGCGACAGTTTTGCGCCGCAGGTGCTGGACAGCCTGTCGGCCACGCTGTGGATGGAACCGATCTGGAAAATGCTGTGGTCCAACAAGGCGATGTTGGCGATCCTGTGGGAATTGTTCCCTGGCCACCCCAATCTGCTGGAAACCCGCCGGCAGCCGCTGGCCGGCGCGCAGGTGCAAAAGCCGATCCTGGGCCGCGAAGGTGCCAATATCCGCATCCTTGGTGCTGAATCCGCCGAAACTGGCGGGCCCTATGATGATGCAGGCTTTGTCTGGCAGGCGCATTATCCGTTGCCCGGCCATGGCAACCAGCGCCCGGTGATCGGCAGCTGGACGGTGGACGGCGCCGCGGTGGGCATCGGCATCCGCGAGGATGGCCCGATCACCGGCAACACCGCGCGCTTCGTGCCGCATCTGATCATGGATTGAGTGATGCGCCCGACTGTCCGCCCGGTCATGCCTCAAGACGCGGCCGAACTCGCCGGTCTGCTCAACGCCATCATCGCACGCGGCGGCACCACCGCCTTCGAAACGCCCTTCACCCCCGAAGCGCTGGCGCAATCCTGCCTGATCGGCCCCGGCGTGCACTGCTGCTTCGTCGCCGAAATCGATGGCCGGATCGCCGGCTTCCAGTGGCTTGCCACACAGCCCTTCCTGCCGGCCCACATCGGCGACATCGCCACCTTCACCCGGATCGGCAGCACCCAATCGGGCATTGGCAGCGCCCTGTTCGCGGCCACGATCGCCCGCGCCCGTGAACTTGGCCTGACGGCGATCAATGCCACCATCCGCGCCGACAATGTGGGCGGCCTTGCCTTCTACAGCCGCATGGGCTTTGTCGACCACGAACTGGTCCCGGCAGTGCCGCTGAACGACGGCACGCCGGTGGACCGGATCCGCAAGCGCCTTTGCCTCTAGATATCCGCAAACATGTGGGTTTCGGCCTTGGCGCCGGGATGCGTCACCGCCCCCAGCCGCGCCGGGCCCACCGTTTGCGCGAATTTCCAGATGGCGCCCGATTGATAATCGGTGGCGCGCGGCTGCCAGTTGGCGCGGCGCGCGGCCAGCGTGGCATCATCCACCTCCAGCTCGATGGTGCCGGCCTCGGCGTCGATGCTGATGATGTCGCCATCCTGCACAAGCGCGATCGGGCCACCTTCTGCGGCTTCCGGCCCAACGTGGCCGATGCAGAAGCCGCGCGTGGCGCCCGAAAAACGCCCATCGGTGATCAGCGCCACCTCGGCACCCAGACCCTGGCCATAAAGCGCGGCGGTGGTGGACAGCATCTCGCGCATGCCCGGGCCGCCCTTGGGGCCTTCATAGCGGATGACGATCACGCAGCCCGGCACGATGCCGCGCTGTTCCACCACCTTGAAGGCATCTTCCTCGCAATCGAACACGCGAGCCGGTCCACGGAACTGCAGCTTCGTCATCCCGGCCACCTTCACGATGGCGCCATCGGGGGCAAGGCTGCCCTTGAGGCCAACAACGCCGCCGGTGGGCGTGATCGGGCTGGACACCGGATAGATCACCTTCTGATCCGGGTTCCAGCTGATCTCCTCGATATTCTCGGCCAGCGTCCTGCCGCTCACCGTCAGGCAATCGCCGTGGATGAAGCCCGCATCGAACAACGTCTTCAGCACCATGTAGACGCCGCCGGCATCATACATGTCTTTCGCCACATATTTCCCGCCGGGCTTCAGATCGGCGATGTAGGGCGTCGTCTTGAAGATTTCGGCCATGTCGAACAGGTCGAACGTCACGCCGCATTCGTTGGCCATCGCCGGCAGATGCAGCGCAGCGTTGGTGGAACCACCCGTGGCCGCCACGATACGCGCTGCATTTTCAAAGGCTTCACGGGTGCAGATGTCGCGCGGGCGGATGTTCTTCTCGATCAGGGTCATGATCTGCTTGCCCGCCGCAATCGCGATATCGCCGCGGCTGCCATAGGGGGCCGGTGCCATGTTGCTGTTGGGCAGGCTCAGCCCGATGGCCTCGCCCACGCAGGCCATGGTGTTGGCGGTATATTGCCCGCCGCACGCACCGTGGCCGGGGCACGCCACCTTCTCCAGCGCCGTCAGCCGTGCCAGCGGGCAGTTGCCGGCGGCGTGCCCGCCCACAGCCTCGAACACGTCCACCACGGTCACATCCTTGTCTTCAAAGCGGCCGGGCAGGATCGAGCCGCCATAGACGAAGATCGACGGCACATTCAGGCGCAGCATGGCCATCATCATGCCGGGCAGCGACTTGTCGCAGCCGGCAAAGCCGATCAGCGCATCATAACAATGGCCGCGCATGGACAGTTCGACCGAGTCGGCAATGCAGTCGCGGGAGACCAGGCTGGCCTTCATGCCCTGGTGGCCCATGGCAATCCCGTCGGTCACGGTGATGGTGTTGAACCGGCGCGGCATCCCGCCCGCCTCGTTCACCCCGATCCGCGCCGCGTCCGCCTGCGCATCCAGCGTGGTGTTGCAGGGCGCCGAGTCATTCCCGGCCGAGGCAATCCCGACGAACGGCCGCGCAATCTCCGCCTCGGTCAGCCCCATCGCGTAATAATAGCTGCGATGCGGTGCCCGCTCCGGTCCCACGGAGACATGGCGGGAGGGCAGCTTGGACTTGTCGAATCTTGTCATTGCGGGGCCTCATCGGATAACAAAATTGCCCTGCCCCAGCGCCCGGCAGCCGTCAAGACAGGTTGCGCCGCACCGTCGCGATGCAGTCTGCCAGAATGTGGGTCCAGCGCGCCACGCCTTCCTTCGTCTGCAGGCCGTCGTTGCGCACCTCGACACCAAGATAGGGGATGCCGGCCGCTTCGGCATGGCGGTCCATCGTGTAGTTGAGGTCGCGCCCCGAATAGGGCTGGTTGTCGCCCACGTGCAGGCCACGGGACGCCAGCGCGACAAGGCCAAGGCGGGCGGCGCGATCATCCCGGTTGTAGAGGATGCCCACCGGCCACGGGCGCTGCTCCTCCGGGCGTGTCGCCAGCCTGGGCGTGAAACTGTGCACCGAAATGATCAGCGCCGGTCGCCGCAGGGCGATTTCGGCGGCAATCGCGTCATGATAGGGCACATGGATGGCGGCAACGCGAAGCTCGCGCTCTGCCGCCGCAAGGTTCCAGTTGCCGGGGATCAGGTGGCCATCGCTGCTGGCCGGCACCGCGCCGGGTTCGGCCGGATCGCGGTTCAGATCGACGACAAGCCGGGAGACCGTCGCGATGATGGCCGGCGCCGCCAGCGCCCGCGCCAGCCGCCGGGTCAGCGCGTCGGTGCCGATATCAACCGCGACATGATCGGACAACAGCGCCGGGGGAATGCCCAGATCGATGCCGGGCGGCACGTCGGCGCTGGCATGATCGGCAATCAGCAGCAGATCGGCGGTGCCGGGCAAGCGTTCGGGTTGGCGCATGGCCATGCCATAATCGCGCAGCGGGGCAGAAAAAAGGCCCGGCGCCACCCGAATTCGGGGGCTGCCGGGCCTTCAGGTTCATCCCTGGGAGAGGATGGGAAGGGAAGAGCGGCCCGGACGTGCCGGGCCGAAATGTTCAGCCGAAGCTTACTGGCCGTTGGCGGCCGGCAGGGCGGCCAGTTCGGTGCCGAGCAGCTTGGCAGCGGCGGCGAACTTCTTGCCGGCTTCGAACTTGGCATCGGCGGCGCACAGCTTTTCGCCGGTGGCCACCAGGTGGATGGCCTTTGTGGCGTCTTCACCGCCCTTGGCCTGCGCCAGGGTGCGGATCTGGGCCGGGGTTTCGGTGCAGCTCACCTTGGTGCGGGCAGCGGCCGGCGCGGCAACGATGCCGGCAACGGCAAGAGCGATCGGGGCGATGGCGAACAGGCGGTTGAACATCGGTCTTCTCCTCAGCGGCAGCGTGACGAGCTGCATATGTGAATTCATTTGGATGGCGCCCTGACGGACGCTGCTGACTTCAGTGCCGCCGACCTGCCCGAGGGGGGTAAGTTGAGCAGGGCTTGAGCGTTACTCAAATCAACTGGGATGGCGTTTAAGTCAGGCTCAGTTGGGCGTCAACGACTATTTTGAGCCGCAGTCAGGTTGCTGCGCCGCAATATCTTGTTTTCAGTGGTTTGTATGAATGACGTAGCTGTTTCGCCGCACTGCACCCCGCGAAATTGGCAGGGCCAAGCCACCGCGAACGGCGCGTTCTGAGTCAGGCTCTCATCGGCACGATTCTGCCACCTGAGCCTACAATATGTGCGTTGGCGCCAGCCACCAGCCCGTGGCTTTCAGGGATCGGGCGGCGGCATCGCGGGCATCCACGCTGCCGAACAACGCCAGGCAGGTTGCGCCCGAACCGCTCATCCGGGCCAGCGTCACGCGTTCGGCCGCCGCCAGTGCCGCCAGCACATCGGCGATCACCGGGGCGATGGCCACAGCGGCCGCGGTCATGTCGTTGCGCAGGGTGGACAATGGCACGCCGGGCGTGATGCCGCCTTGGTCCTGCTGGTCCCAGCCGGCGAACACCGGCCCGGTGGGAACCGCCACACCGGGGTTGACCAGCAGCACCGGCGTGCCGGCCAGCTCGCCCGGCCATGCCGACAGCGCCTCCCCCTTGCCGGCCCCGAACATGGTGCGGCTGAACACGCACACCGGCACGTCTGCCCCCAGCGGTTCGGCCAGCGCCGCCAGCCGTTCCAATGGCCAATCAAGGCCCCACAGCCGGTTCAGCAGGCGCAGCGCCGCCGCCGCATCGGCCGAACCGCCCCCCAGGCCGGCGGCCACGGGGATGCGTTTCTCGAGGTGGAGATGGGCGTTGGCTGCGACGCCGGCGGCTGCCGCCAGGACGCGGGCCGCGCGCAGCACCAGATTGTCCTCCCCCACGTCGGCTGCGGCGGCAGTTGGGCCAGACAGGGTGAGGCGCAGCCCCTGCCCTGCCGCACCTGCCAGCGTGTCGCCAAAGCCGGTGAAGGCAAACACGGTTTCCAGATCGTGATAGCCATCAGGGCGCCGCCGCCGCAGGTGCAGCGCCAGGTTGATCTTGGCGGGGGCCGGTTCGATCAGCATCGCGGGCGTGGCTGTGGCGCGAGACGCCGGCCGGGGCAAGTCCTGTCAGCGCCCGATTGTGCCGGGGCCGATTGTGCCGGGGCCGATTCTTCCGGGGCCGATTGTTCAGCGCTGGGCCAGCATCGCCGGCGCTGCGTCCAGCCCATAGTCCAGCCGCGCCTGCAGCCGGCGCTGCAAGCCATCATCGCCGCCCAGGCCCAGCGCCTGCCGCCAGCGGTGGCGCGCCTCGATCCGGCGCCCCTGCTGCCACAGTGCATCACCCAGATGGCTGATCACCGTGGGGTCCAGCGGCTCCAGGCTCACCGCCCGTTCCAGCGTGATCACCGCCTTGTCCACCTCGCCAGCCTGCAACTGCATCCAGCCCAGCGAATCGATGATGCCGCCATCGCCCGGCCGCAGGGCCGCGGCCTGTTCGATCAACGCACGCGCTTCCGCCAGCCGCTCACCCTTGTCGAGCAGGCTGTAGCCCAGATAATTCAGCGCCCCCGGCTCGTTGGGATACAGTTGCAGCACCGTGCGCAGATCGGCTTCCGCGCCGCGCCAGTCGCCGGCGCGATCGCGCATCATGGCGCGCAGATAGTGCAGGTTCCACACCGCCGGCCCCAGCGCCGCGCCAAAGCGATCGATGGCGGTGCCATAAGCCGCTGCGGCCTGTTCGAACCGGTCGCCACGCCGATGCCATGCGGCCAGGCTCTGCCAGTCTCCGGCGCTGGCGCCGGGTGCCGCGGCGGCGGCCTTCAACAGCGCCCCTGCGGCTTCATCCTGGCCGGCGGCGGCCAGCACCTCGGCCCGGCGCGCCCGCAATGCCTCGTCCAGCCCCAGCCCGCCGGGCACACGGTCCAGCGCGGCCAGCGCCGGCTGCGTGTAGCCGGCGCGGCCCAGCGCGTCGGCGGCGCTCATCCAGCTGATCGGCAGATCGGGGGCGAGGAAGGTGGAAAGGCGGGCGAACAGCAGGGCCAGCGGCTCTGCCCGTTCGCGCGCCAGATCACCGGCCAGCCGCACCGACAGCCAGCCCAGCCCCTGCCGGGCATCGGCCGCCACGGGGCCAAGCCGCCTGCCCGCCTGCAGCGTTTCGCGCATCAGCGCGGTCGGCCGGTCGCCCGGATAGAGCACGGCCAGCGCCTCATCACGCCGGCCGGCCATGGCCAGCGCATCGGCATGGCCCTGGCGCAGGAACAGCCCGGCCACCCCGCCGCCAGACCGCGCCTCGCGATAGGCGCCGGCGGCTTCGTCCCAGCGTTGCAGGCTGGCAAGCAGATGGGCGCGCTGTTCGGCAACATAGGCGCGCATGAAACCCTGATGCCGCTGCGGATCGAGCAGCAGCAGCGCCGCGGCACTGTCGCCGCGCGCCGCGGCCAGCCAGGCATCGATGATCGGCCCGGCGACCATCGGCCAGCCCTGCGTGCCCAGTTTCTGCCGCAGCCGCGCCGCCTGCGGCCAATCCTTGCGGATCACGGCTTCGACAAGCTGGGTGACGATGATGTCGGGATCGGCCTCGCCCGCTGCGGCCAGGGCGCGGGCCAACTGGAAGGCGCGCGGCTGATCGCCCGTGAGGATGGCCAGATCCCAGGCGCGGCGGGTGGCGCTGATCGAGGCTGGACGGGCGGCCCGCGCTTCTTCCAGCAGGCGCGCGGCCAGCGCCACTTCATTGTCGATCGCGGCATAGCGGCCCACCACATAGGCATGCAGCGGGGAATCGCTGGGCGGCGCGCCGCGGGCGGCGTTGGCCGGCGCGGCAGCGGCAATGGCAAGCAAGGCGATCAGGATACGCATCGGCCCGAGGATGGCGGCGGATGGCGGGCTTGTCGAGGGGGGCTGCGGTCGCGGTGGGGGCAACAATGGAACAACAGAAAAGGAGCATCGCGGCAAAGCCGCGCCGTCGAAGCTGCCCGGCTGGCCTGATGGCCCGCCGCCAGCCCGGCCGTGCTTGCGCCTGTCGGCGCGCGCCACGCACGCCCGCGGCGCTGCGCATTACATGTTCGGATAGTTCGGCCCGCCGCCGCCTTCCGGCACCACCCAGTTGATGTTCTGCGTCATGTCCTTGATATCGCACGTCTTGCAGTGCACGCAGTTCTGCGCGTTGATCTGCAGGCGCGGCGCATTTTCTTCCACGCCGACGATTTCATAGACGCCCGCCGGGCAGTAACGCTGCGCCGGTTCATCATACAGCGCATAGTTCACCTCCACCGGCACCGAAGGGTCCTTCAGCGTCAGGTGGCAGGGCTGGTCTTCCTCGTGATTGGTGTTCGAAAGGAAGACGCTGGACAGACGATCGAAGCTGATGACGCCGTCGGGCTTGGGATAGACGATCCTGGGCACCTCGTCCTTGCGGCGCATGTGCGTGTTGTCGGGCGTCAGCTTGAAGGTGAAGGGCAGTTCATAGCCCAGATATTCCATCCACATCATCACGCCGCCCATCAGCGTGCCAACGAAATTGCCATATTTCTCCACTGCCGGCAGCACGTTGCGCACCATCTTGAGCTCTTCGGACACCCAGCTCTTCTTGTAGGCGGCGTCATATTCCTTCAGTTCATCACCGCCGCGCTGGGCGGCGATGGCGGCGACGGCACATTCGGCGGCCATCATGCCCGTCTTCATCGCGGTGTGGCTGCCCTTGATGCGCGGCACGTTCACGAAGCCGGCGGCGCAGCCGATCAGCGCCCCGCCGGGGAAGGCCAGTTTCGGCACCGCCTGCCAGCCGCCATCATTGATCGCCCGCGCGCCGTAAGAGACGCGGCGGCCGCCTTCCAATATCTCGCGGATGGCCGGGTGGGTCTTCCAGCGCTGGAATTCCTCGAACGGGGACAGGTGCGGATTGTCGTAGTTCAGCCACACCGAGAAGCCGAGCGCCACCTGGCCATTGGCCTGATGATAGAGGAAACCGCCGCCGTTCGCATCGGACAGCGGCCAGCCCTGGCTGTGGATCACCTTGCCCGGCACGTGCTTTTCCGCCGGGATGTCCCACAATTCCTTCAGGCCGATGCCATAGATCTGCGGCTGGCTGTTCTTCCTGAGATCGAACCGGTTGATGATCTGCTTGGAAAGATGCCCGCGCGCACCTTCGGCGAAGAAGGTATATTTGGCATGGATTTCAAGGCCGGGGGTCCAGCTGTCCTTCTTCGAACCATCCTTGGCAATCCCCATGTCGCCGGTGGCGACACCCTTCACGCTGCCATCGTCGTTGAACAGGACTTCGGCGGCGGCAAAGCCGGGGAAGATTTCCACGCCCACCGCTTCGGCCTGGCCGGCCAGCCAGCGGGTGAGATTGCCGAGCGACACCGTGTAGCAGCCCTTGTTCTGCATGAACGGCGGCAGCAACGCGTGCGGGAATTCGCGCTTGCCGGTTTCGGTGAGGATCCAGTGATGGTTTTCCGTCACCGGCACCGTCATCGGGCAATCGCTGGCGCTGCGCCATTCGGGCAGAAGTTCATCAAGCGCGCGCGGATCGACCACTGCGCCCGACAATATGTGGGCGCCGATTTCCGAGCCCTTTTCAAGGATGCAGACCGAAAGCTCCAGCCCGCGCGCTTGCGCTTCCTGCTTGGCCCGGATCGCCGCCGACAGGCCCGCCGGCCCGCCGCCCACGATCACCAGATCATAGGGCATGGATTCGCGTTCGCTCACGTCTGTTCCCCATCCTCGCACGCGCCGGCCCATCTGACTGGCGCGGCTTTGCCATGCTTCACCAGATAGCGGTGACGGCAGGGCTTGACCAGCCGGCACCGCCTGATGCTTTTTGCGAGGCGTGCCATCCTTGTCATCATCGCAAAGCGCCGCAAGCGCATCGGAACAGCTGGCCTGGCTGATCGCGGCTGGCTGCGACGTGCCGGTGCTGGACAGGCCACGCCACTGGCTTGCCGAACCGCCGCCCCGGCCAGAGGTGAACGCGATGGCGCCGCCCGAATTCGTGGCAAGGGCAACGCAGGGGCCAACGCCCGCGCAGGGGCCTGCGCGAGGGGCAGCGCCTGCCGTCGAATTGCCGCCGCCGCCGCGCAGCGTCGATCCGGCTGCGCCCCACCCGGCGCTGGCCTGCGACAGCGCCGATGCGTTGATGGGCCTGCTGGCGCGCTTCCCGCAGGCCAAGCAGATGCCGCCGCTGCTGTGGCATGGCGCCATCGAAACCGGGGTGTGGGTGCTGGTGGACCGGCCCGACGGTGATCCGGCCCATCGCCACACCATCGACAGGATGATGGCGGCCATCGATCTGGATTGGACGCGCGCAGCGCTGGTCAGCCGGTTGCCGTGGCCAACGCCGGGCGATGGTGAACCGACGGCGGACAATCTGGCCCGCTTCACGCCGGTGGTGGAACGGCTGGCGGCGCTGGCCGCGCCGCGTCACGTGCTGGCGCTCGGCCAGTGCGCGGCCGAACTGGCCGGCAGCGAGGCCCGACTGGTGAGCAGCCGCGGGCGCTGGTTCAGCTGGGGATCGGCACAACTGCTGCCCTCCATCCATCCGCGCACGATGGCCGCCAGCAAGGACCTGAAGCAACAGGCCTTCACGCACCTGAAATTGTTCCGCGAGGCCATTGGATGACGCGCACCGCTGTTCTGATGGCCACCCTGGCCGTGCTGGCGGTGCCGGCCCGCGCCATCGTCATCCCGCCCGAACTGATGCCTCCGGTGCAGCCGGCCGCGCTGCCAGCGGCGCCGCAGCCGATGTTGACAGTCACGGGCCAGCGCCCCAGCGGCGTCGGGGGCATCACGGCGCGCCAGCGCATGGTGCCGCCACAATTGACCGACGACGAACGCGCGGCCTACCGGCGGATCTTCGCCGATCTCGACGCTGGCCGCATCACCAAGGCCGCACAGGCGCTGGATGGCCTGCCCGATGGCCTGCTGACGCAAACGGCACGCGCCGCCCTGATCCTGAAGCGTGATGGTGCCGGCAGCAGCCGCGCCGATCTGGCCGCCTGGCTGGCCGCCAATCCCGATCAGCCCGCGGCGCCCGCCATCGCCCGCCTTGCGACACGCCTGCCCGGCGCCGATGCCGCGCCGCTGCCCTTGCTGCCGGAGGCCCGCCCGTTCCGCACCGCATCCCTGCCCCGTTACACGGTGGCGCCGGGGCCGGCCGATGGTGGCATCGCCGCACGCCTGAAGCCGCTGCTGGCGGCCGACCGCAACGACGAGGCCGAACGCATCTGGCTGGCCGAAGCCGCCGCCCTGTCGCCGTGGGCACGGGCGGAATGGGCGGCGCGCATCGCCTGGAATCATTACCGGATGGGCGATGATCTGGCGGCGTGGCGCATGGGCCTTGATGCCGCATCCGGCCTTGGCCAGGGCGCGTCCGATGGGGCGTGGACGGCCGGCCTTGCCGCCTATCGCCTGCGCCGCTGGCAGGATGCAGCGCAGGCCTTCGATCTGGTGAAGGAAGGGAGCGAAGACAATCTTGCCGCCGCTGCCTTCTGGGCGGCGCGCAGCTGGGATCTGGCCGGTGATCGCAATGCCCGCGCCAGCCGGCTGGCGGCAGCCGCCACATCGGAACGCGGCTTCTATGGCCTGCTCGCCCGCCGCCTGCTGGGTGTGCAGCAGGGGCTGGACTGGGCCGAGCCTGATTTCATCACCGCCGACTGGAATTATCTGAAGGATGTGCCCGGCGCCCGCCGTGCCGCCGCGCTGGTGGAAATCGGCGAACGCGGGCTGGCCGATCGCGAGTTGCGGCACCTGGCGGCCACTGCGCCGGCCGATGCCTATCCGGCGATCCTGCGGCTGGCAGCCCGGCTTGATCTGCCGGCCACGCAATACAGCCTGGCCATCCGCCCGCCGCAGGGCCTTGAAGCGCCGCTGTCGGCCCGCTTCCCGGCGCCCGATTGGGTGCCGTTCCGGGGCCTGCGGCTGCCGCGCGCGCTGCTGTTTGCCCATGCCCTGCAGGAATCGGCCTTCATCACAACAGCGACCAGCCACGCCGGCGCCAAGGGCCTGATGCAGTTGATGCCGGCCACGCGCGATCTGGTGCACCGCCGCATCCAGCGCGAGACGCCCGATGCGGCATCGGTGGTGGGGGACATCACCGATCCCGCCTTCAATTTCGAACTGGGCCAGACCTATATCGAGATGCTGGGCAACATGGGCATCACCGATGGCCTGCTGCCCAAGGTGATCGCGTCCTACAACGCCGGGCCGGGCAGCGTGCAGAAATGGAACAGCACGCTGGATGATCAGGGTGATCCGCTGCTGTTCATGGAATCCATCCCGTTCCGCGAAACCCGCCATTATGTGCGCGTGGTGATGCGCAACCTGTGGATGTATGAATTGCGCGATGGCGTGCAGCCAGCCTCGATGGAGGCGGTGGCGCAAGGCCTGTGGCCGCGCCTGCCCGGCCTTGCCGGCCCCGCCGCCGTCAAGCGCGAACCGGCTGCCATCCGGCCGCGGCCCGTGCCGGGCAGCTTTGCCCCCGAACAATGGCCGGACGACGAACGCGCCGTGGCCGGCGGCAAATAGGCCCCAATCGGGCGTTCATCCACCGTGACAGGCCGGCCAAGCCGGGGTTAGGGTTTGCCGATGCCGATCGATGAATCCCTGCCCTTCCGGCCGCTCAACATCGCCGTTCTGACCGTGAGCGACACGCGTGATGCCGCCAGTGACCGCAGTGGCGACACACTGGTCGAACGCCTGATCGGTGCTGGCCATCGGCTGGCGGCGCGCATCATCATCCGCGACGAAGTGCCGGCGCTGGCGGCGCAACTGAATGCCTGGATCGACGATCAGGCCATCGATGTGATCATCACCACCGGCGGCACCGGCGTGACCGGCCGTGACGTGACGCCCGAAGCGCTGGACGCGGTGATGGAAAAGCCCATTCCCGGCTTTGGCGAGCTGTTCCGCTGGCTCAGCTTCCAGTCGATCGGCACCTCCACCATCCAGTCGCGCGCCTGTGCCGGCGTGGCGCGCGGCACCTATATCTTCTGTCTGCCTGGCTCCACCGGCGCCGTGAAGGACGGCTGGGACGGCATATTGGCCAGCCAGCTCGACAGCCGGCACCGGCCCTGCAACTTCGCCGATCTCATCCCGCGCCTGCAGGAACGGTGACGGCGATGCGCTATTTCCTCGATTGCGAGTTCAACGGCTTCGATGGCCCACTGATCGCCATCGCGCTGGTGCCGGAACGCGAAGACCGGCCTGCCTTCTATGCCGTGCTGCCCTGCTCCGAACCGACACCGTGGGTGGCCGAACATGTGCTGCCGCGCCTGGGCCAGCATCCGCAGTCCCGGGCCGAGGTGGTGGCCGGCTTGACCCACTATCTGCTTGCCGATCCGGCGCCCATGCTGGTGGCGGACTGGCCGGAGGATATTGCCCACGCCGCCGCCCTGCTGGCCTTCCAGGGCCGCCGCATCGTGCCACAAGTGCGTTTCGATCTGCTCAATCTGCCCGGTTTCGATACGGCCAGCATGAGCCGCCTGCCCCACAACGCGCTGGCCGATGCCGAAGCGCTGCGCCGCGAGGTGCTCACCCGCGAGGCATTATCGCTGGGGGATGTGGCGGCGTGACGAGGCGGATCCGGGCGGCGTCTCAGCGCGACATGCGCTGATACCGCTCCAGCCGCGGCGGTTCGGCCCGCCACTGGCCCTTGGCACCAATGGCTTTGCCGGCCTCGAACAGCCGCTGCATGGCCGCCGGATCGAAATCGATCGGGCTGGGTTCCTCCACCTCGTCGGGCAGATAGGCCAGGTGATGTTGCGCCCGGGCATTGCGGGCCATGGTGTAGATGCGCTCGACCGACCGATAGGTGATGGTGCGCAGCATCTCGGTGATGGAGCGGCCAACGATGCTGCCGCTGTTGCTGCCGCTCAGCGTCGTGTTGCCGATATAGCTGACACGGCCGTTCACCAACGTCCAGACATGCTCGTCGCTGCCGCGCGGATCGATCATGTAGCTCTTGAACAGCAGCGCCTGCTTGATACCGCCATCAACATGCATCGCCGGCGGCCCTTCGGACTGGCTGATGTAGACGGGCGAGAACACACCGGGGATCGCCGCCGACGCCAGCAGCACC
>JALOSK010000230.1 GCA_025458465.1 Sandarakinorhabdus sp.
AACCGCATCGTCACCGACCGCAACGAGGGCCTGGCCGTGCAGATCGAAGCCCTGCGCGACGCGCCGAAGCAACTGAACTGAAAGGCACTCCAATGGCGCTTGATCCCATCATGCTCGAAGCCGCAGCCCCGGTGGCGGCCATCATCGGCTTCACCAGTGTGATTGGCTGGGTGGCGACCACCTGGTTGAAGGTGAAGAACGGCTATCCGCTGGAAAACAGCTGGGGCAAGCCGATGTATCCCAATGGTGGCGGCGAGGCGATGGAGCGCATCAAGCTGCTGAGCCAGGAGAACGCGCAACTGCGTGCCGAACTGGGCAGCCTGAAGGATCGCATGGCGGTGCTGGAACGCATCGCCACCGACAAGCCCAGCATGCTTGCCGCCGAAATCGACGCGCTGGCCACGAAACAATTGAACTGAGCCCAACCGGCCTCGCCCCCATCAGGCTGGCAACAAGGAACCAGGACGATGAACGTCTATACAATGGTGGTGATGATCGTGCTGATCGTCGCCGTGAGCCGGGTGCTGCGTGAACGCTACCGCGCCATGAATCGCCTGCCCGGCGACAAGGACAGGCGCTGGACGGTCAATAAAATCGGCGGCGAGGACAACGCCGAAAACATCCGCCTGCAATCCGAAGTCGCCCGCCTGAACGAGCGCATCCGCGTGCTGGAGCGCATCGCCACCGATCCGGCCAAACGGCTTTCGGACGAAATCGATTCCCTCAAGGACTGAAATGGAGGTTTGCCATGCCCCCGGTTGAATCCCTTCTCGTTCTTTCCAGCGCCGCCCTTGCGGGCCTCGCCCTGCTCGGTGGGTTCGCCGCCTGGGGCTGGGCCGGATGGCTGAAGCTTAAGCTGCGCGAACTGGATGCGCGTTCCAGCGGCGCCGAACTGCCCGCCGTTGGCCAGCGCATCGACCTTGCCGATCTGAAGGAACGCATCCGCAAGCTGGAAGCCATCGCGGCAGGTGTGGATCTGTAACGCCGCACGGGTCTTGACCGCAGGCCCTCGGCACGGCCAAGGGCTGCGATCATGGCCATCACCACTTTCGATGATGTCGAGGCCGAGTTCGAGGCCTTCGACGATTGGGACGACCGCTATCGGTTGATCATCGCGCTGGGCCAGGCCCTGCCGCCGATGGATGCCGCCCTGAAAACGGATGCCAACAAGGTGCGCGGCTGTGCATCCCAGGTGTGGCTGCACCCGCACATGGACGGCGGCGTGCTGCGCTTTGCTGCCGACAGTGATGCCGCCATCGTCAAGGGCCTTGTGGCGCTGGTGCTGATGCTGGCCGATGGCCGCCGTCCGGACGATGTGGACGGCGCCGCCATCAAGGCCAGGCTGGACGCGCTGGGCCTGTCGAAACATCTGTCGTCCAACCGCACGCAGGGCCTGGCCTCCATGATCGCGCGCATCGATGCGCTGGCGAAGCACTCGATGGGGTCGGCGGCATGACCGGCTTTGCCGAACAGGTGGCCCATTTCATGGGCCCGTTCGTGGGCCGGGTGCCGCACAACAAGCGGCTGGGCCTGCGCTTCATCGCCAGCGGCGACAAGTGGGTGGAACTGCAATTGCCGTACGCCCCGCACCTGCTGGTCGATCCCGATCATGGCATCTGGGCATCCGGCCCGATCATCACGCTGATGGACACCTGCGTGGGCATGGCCTCCATGCTGGCGCGCGGCGCCTTCGAACCACATGCGACGCTGGATCTGCGCACCGATTATGTGCGCAGCCCCAAGCCGCAGGCCACGGTGACGGCGCGCGGCGAATGTTACCGGATGACCCGCCAGATCGCCTTCGTGCGTGGCCTGGCCCATGATGGCGATCCAGCCGATCCGATTGCGCACGTGGCCGGCACGTTCATGTTTTCCCCGTCCAAACTGGCGGGAGGGCGGCCATGACCAACCCGGCATTGGCCACCCTGCTGCAACAGCCGCATGGCCGGCTCGACATGCTGCCCTATGCCGCCCTGCTCGATCTGTCGTTCGAGAAGGTGGACGGCGAACTGCAACTGGTGATGCCATTCGATGAAACGCTGATCGGATCGCCCGGCCGGCTGCACGGCGGCGCGATTTCCGGCCTGCTGGAACTGGCCGGGCTGCTCACCGTGATTGCCGCCCAGCCGGCGGGCGAAACGCTGCCGCGCGTGCGGCCCGTCACGGTGACGGTGGATTTCATGCGCGAAGGGGCCTGCGTGGAAACCCGCGCAGCCGCCAGCATCACCAAGCTGGGCCGCCGCGTGGTGAATGTGCACGCGCAGGCCTGGCAAGGCAGCCGCGACAAGCCCACGGCCGCTGCACACATCAATTTCGTGCTGGATTGGCCTGAGCAGGCGGCACCAAGGCCCTGACTGCAGCGGCGGTCGAATCGCTGAACAACCCATCGATGCCGGTCGCCAGAAAGGCGCGGATCTCGGCATCGACGTCGCCTGGCTCGCGCGGATCAATCCCCGATTTCAGCTCCAGCGGCAGGAAATAGTTTTCCGGCCGGAATGTCCACGGGTGCACCTCCAGCCCGGCGGCGTGCGCATCGGCCACCAGTGAGGTGGGCTTGCCCAGCCGCCCAACCATGTCGCGCGGGATGATCATCGCCTTTTCCGGGCCGATGCCGGCAGCATAGCGGGCCACCTGCTTCAGCCCGTCGGGCGTTGCCAGCGCGGCATAATCATGCCCGTCAGCCGATTTTCCCTCGGCCGCCATCAGCTGGATCAGCCGCACACCGGTCTGGGCACGGATGGCCTTCAGATTGTCCACCTCGAAGCTCTGGATGAACACCGGCGCATCACGCGTGATCCAGCCGGCCTTGGCCAGTTCGGCCAGCAGCACCGGCTCCAGCGGCAGGCCGACGCTGCGGAAATAGGTGGGATGCTTGGTTTCGGGATAGATGCCGATGGTGCGCCCGGTGCGGGCCGATGCAGCCTTCGCCAGCCCGATGATCTCGGCCAGGGTGGGGATTTCGAACTGGCCGTCAAAGGCCGTATTGTCGGGGCGCAGCTGCGGCAGGCGCTCGCGGGCGCGCAGCGTCTTCAATTCGGCAAGCGTGAAATCCTCGGTGAACCAGCCGGTCACCTTTTCGCCATCGATGGTCTTCGTTGTCTTGCGCGCTGCGAATTCCGGCCGGCTGGCGACATCGGTGGTGCCGGAAATCTCGTTCTCGTGCCGCGCCACCAGCTGGTGATCCTTCGTCGCCACCAGATCGGGTTCGATGAAATCGGCACCCTGCTCGATGGCCCGTTCATAGGCCGCCAGCGTGTGTTCGGGCCGTTCGGCGCTGGCGCCGCGGTGGGCGATGATGATGGGCGGGGATGGCGGCATGACCGGTGGCGGAGCTGGCTTGAGGGGCGCCGCCGCGATCAGCAGCGGCGCAAGGATCAGGATGACGCGCATGATACTGCCCTAACCAGCGTCGGTGACAAGACGAAGACGCGGCGGCACTGCGCCCAGCGTCACGGGCACCAGTGGATGTCGATGTCCATGTCCAGCTCGGCCAGCAGGCGGCCGATGGGCAGCGGGCTGGCGGCGCCCTGCTTCAGTGCGGTTTCCACGGCGCTGCGCTGGGCCTTGCCCGAAACGATCAGCGTGACGGTGCGCGCCGAAACCAGCGCCGGGCCGGTGAGGGTGACGCCGGTGCCCGTGCCCAGCGCGCGGCGCGCCTTGGGGCCGGCGATGGCGGCTTCCAGATCGCTGCCCGGCGCGATGCCGGCCACGCTGCCATCATCGCCCACGGTGAGGCAGGCGGCATCCAGCGGCCAGGCCAGATCAGCGACGCGCGTGTCGGCGGCGCGGCCGGCGGCCTGGGCATCCTTCTCGCCAGCGGCTAGCGGCAGCACGCGGGCCTTCTTCGGCAGGAACACCCGCGCCAGTTGCCCGGCAATGGATTTGGCATCCGTGGGCGCCACCAGCGCATCATGGGTGGGCAGGATGGTGACATCGCGCCATTCCACATCGCCCTTCGCCAGCAGATCGAGCACCGGCTGCGCCAGCGCGCCGCCGGGCA
>JALOSK010000231.1 GCA_025458465.1 Sandarakinorhabdus sp.
GGTGCGTTCACCGGGTTCGCGCATCACCACCGAAATGGCGCCGCCGGTGGTGTTGCGACCAAACAACGTGCCCTGCGGACCGCGCAGCACTTCCACGCGTTCGACATCGAACAGATTGAAATTGTTCGCATTCTGGCGACTGATGTAGATATCGTCGACATAGGTGCCGACGGGCGGATCAAAGGTCGCGATGGATTCGGTGTTGCCCAGACCGCGCAGATAATAGGCATTGGCGGTGCCAAGGCCGGTGTTGTTGAGGCCGACAAGGTTCGGCACGAACTGGGTGAGATCAAGCGCGTTGACCACGCCGCGCGCCTGCAGGGCTTCGGCGCTGAACGCGGTGATGGCGATCGGCACGTCCTGCGCCCGTTCGCGGCGGCGCTGGGCGGTCACGATGATGTCCTCGATCGCGCCGGTATCTTCGACAATCGTGTCGTTTTTCGCGGCCTGGGCCAGTGCAGGCGTCGCGGCCACGGCCATCATGGCAGCAGCGAGGGCCAAATGGCTGCTCAGAAAATGTCCGACCTTCATAGATGCTCTTCCCCGTGCTGCCGCCTGAACCCTGGGTGCAGGCGAATGGACCCTTGCTTCAGCACCGCCCAAACTCCCCTTGGCGGCGCTGGCTGCGCAATAATGCAAGCTGTCATCGAGTTGTCCGGACATCTTTGTGCTTGTCAAGACGCTCGGCCTATGTTGTCCGGACATTTGACGTCGTGCGGCGGCATCGACAGGACGAATCTGCTGCACCGTGGCCACGATGCCGCAGCAGCGGCGGGAAAAGGGGAAATGATGGGCGATCTGATCTATCCCAGCCTGGTATATGCCCACCTGCTGCTGTTCGTGCTGTGGCTGGGGGCCGATGTTGGTGTGTTCCTGCTGGGGCAGCATTTCCGGCGACGTCACGAATATACGCTTGATCAGCGGCTTGCGCTGCTGAAACTGCTCGTGCTGGTTGACATGACGCCGCGCACGGCCTGGGCGCTGATGGTGCCGCTGTCACTCACCGTGTCCTATGCCGGTGGCTGGTGGGATCTGCCGCTGGCGATTGTCGGTTTCGGCTGGCTGATCGGTGGGTTCTGGCTGTGGCTGGTGTGGGATGCCCATTGGCATGACCAGACGCCGCGGGCTGCGCGCAATCGTCGCATCGAAGGCTGGATCCGCTGGATATTGGCCGCCGGCTACCTCGTGCTTGGCGCCGAATCGCTGCTGACCGGCCACCCGATCACGGCTGGCTGGCTGGCCTGGAAGGCGCTGTTGTTCGGCCTGATCTTCGTGGCGGCCATCATGATCGATTTCAGCTTCAAGCCCGTCGGACCGCAATTGATGAAGCTGATTGGCGAAGGGTCCAGCGACGCCACGGAAGTCCCGCTGCGCACCACCATGGACAAGACGCGTCGCTGGGTCATGCTGACCTATGTCCTGCTGGTCGCGACCAGCTGGTTGGGCGTGGTCAAGCCGTTCGCCTGATCAGCGTTGCCCGACAGCAACAGCCGGCCGCAATTTGTCCGGACAGCTTGTGAGCGGAATGAATTTGTCTGGACAAATTGTCGCGCCACCGACCTAAATGCTGCAACAGGCCCGCCGCTGGGGGATTGCGGCCGCATTGGGGAGAATGAGATGACCGGTTGGACACGCGCGCTGTTGATGGGTGCCACCTTGCTGACACCAGCCTTGGTGTCGGCACAGACCACCACCATCGCCAAGGAAGCGGTTGCTGCCGACGAAATCATCGTCACCGCCCGCAAGACGCGAGAGCGCCTGCAGGATGCCCCGCTGGCCGTGAGCGCGGTGACGGCGCAATCCATCGACCGGCTGGGCTTCAACAGCGTGACCGACCTGTCGCGTGCCACCGCCGGCCTGGTGTTCGACGACAGTTTCGGCCGTGACGCCAACCGCCCGGTCATTCGCGGCCAGGCCAATATCCTGGGCGATTCCGGTGTCGCCTTCTTCATCGACGGCATTTATTTCAGCGGCTCCATCGCCGATTATGATGTGGACACCATCGAGCGCATCGAAGTCGCCAAGGGCCCACAGAGCGCGCTTTACGGCCGCAACACCTATTCAGGTGCCATCAACATCATCTCGAAGGCGCCGACCGACCGGTGGCGCGGCCGGGTGCAGGCTGATGTTTCAGAAGGGGCTGTCTATGACATCACGGCCTCGGTCAGCGGGCCGATCGCACCGGGCCTGGGCATCGCCCTGGGCGGCCGTTTCTTCGAAAACGAAGGCCTGTTCACCAACGCCTTCGACAATTCGCCGATCGGCGTGCAGCAGACTCGGTCGGGCTATGGCATGCTGAAATATGATGATGGCGGTGCCGTGCGCGCCACGCTGCGGGCCAACTATAACGCCACGAAAGATGGCCAGCCGGCGGTGTTTGCCACCGATGCCAATGCCAACAACTGCCTGCCCGACAATGGCGCGCTCTATCGTGGCCAGGGGCGTTATTTCTGCGGTGTCATCCAGCCCGGCATTGTCAGTTCCGACTATAGCCGCCAGTTCCGCTCCGACGAATTTGTCGGCAACCAGATCGACACGTTCAATGGCGCGCTCAGCCTGGAAGTCGATCTGTCGGACAGCCTGACGCTGACCTCGCTGACGGGTTACAACAGTCGTGTCGCCACCCAGCGCACGGATGGTGACTATACGGCCAACAGTTTCCAGGGTGTGATCTTCTCCACCTTCCCGATCTCGCCGGCGCCGCCCCCCTTCCTGTTCAGCGCCGCCAGTTCCAAGACCGATTTCAGCTTCTCGAACCGCACCAAGCGCACCGACTGGAGCCAGGAACTGCGGCTGCAGTATCAGAAGGATGGCCTGCGTCTGCTGCTGGGCGGCTATTATTTCGACCAGGACGCGCAGGCCAACGACAATCGCAACCTGCCCGCCGACGCCCAGGCCCGGGCCTCTGCCAACATGGCCGCCGCGCGCGCTGCCGCCTGCGCCCGTTCGCCGGTGTGCCGCGGCATCACCACCGATACCAGCACCGTGGTCGAATCCCGCAACAGCAGCACCGACAATATCCGCAACATCGCGCTGTTCGGATCGGTGCAATATGATTTCACCAACAGCTTCTCGATCACGGCGGAAGGCCGTTATCAGGAAGAACGGATCCGCACCCGGGCCCAATCGGCATCGGTGCAGGCCGGCAACATTGGCGCTCCCGTCAATGGCGAAGCCACCTTCAAGAAGTTCATGCCGCGGGTCACGGCGTCGTTCAAGGCGTCGCCCAACAACCTGCTCTATGCCGTCTATGCCGAAGGCCAGAAGCCCGGTGGCTTCAACGGGGCGGCCGCGATCAGCATCGGCCGCGTCAGCTATGGTGCCGAGAATGTCACCTCGTTCGAAATCGGTTCCAAGAATGTCTTCCTTGATGGCCGGCTCACGCTGAATGTGGCGGCCTTCCACAATGACATCAGCGGCTATCAGCTGACCCAGCCGGTCGAGGTGCTCAACCCGCCACTGCCGCCCAGCACGACGACGGCCATCACCAATGCCGGCGATGCCCGCGTGCAGGGTTTCGAAGTCGAAATGTCGATCCGGCCGAGCAATGAACTGACCTTTACCGCCAACTATGCCTATGCCCGCAGCCGCTTCCGGCGCGGGGTCGATGAAAATCAGGGCGTGCTGAACGATGTGGCCGATGATGGGCTGGTCAATTGTTCGACCGGTGACCAGTTCCCGGGGGTGACGGGCTGCCAGTCGCGCTTTGGCGATATCACCGGCAAGCAGATTCCGCGAGCGCCGGAGCATTCGATGTTCGTCGATCTCGATTATCGGCGGCCGGTCGGTTCCAATGGCTGGCAGGTCTTTGCCGGCATCAATGCCTATCTGCTCTCCAGCAGCTTTGCCCAGGTGCATAATCTGGCGGAAACCGGCGATTCGGTGGTGTCGGATGCGCGTGCCGGGTTCCAGAACAGCCAGTTCCGCGTGCAATTCTATGTACGCAACCTGTTCAATGAAGACAGCGTGCAGCAGCTCATCCGCTATGCCGATGCCAATCCCCCTTTTTCGTCGGCGGGATCAGTGTTGCGCCGCCGGGGGCTTGGCGGGCTGCCTGGCGTCGATCCACTTCTTGAACACGGTCCAGCTGGTTTCGTTCGGCCGCTTGTCGTCGATGGGCGGGGGGCTGGCATAGGCGGGGTAGTTGGCGGCAATTTCGGTTTTCAGCACGGTGGGCAGCTCGTCAAAGCTTTTCAGCTTGTTGCCCATGGCGTTGAACACCAGCTGGCCCTGGCGGCCGCGCATCTTCATCCACGGCAGGAAATCCGAAATCCGCACCCAGCTGACCGTGGGATAGGCCGTGGGGTTTTTCGTATCCAGCATCTCACCCGCATCAAACGCAAAATCAAAGATTTCCATGGCGTGATACTTGCCGCCGATCCAATCCTGATAGGCGCCTTGCAGCGGGTTGGTGTAGAACAGGGGCGCTTCGAACGGCATGAAGAACCAGCGGCCTTCGCGGCGCAGGGTCGGGATCGAATAGGGCGTGCCGCTGGCCGATCTGGCGAACTGCGGCGGCTGGTTCACCGGATCATTGGCGATGTGCAGCAC
>JALOSK010000232.1 GCA_025458465.1 Sandarakinorhabdus sp.
GAACCTGCTCGTAATAGCTGTCGTTCCATTCCAGCGCGACATCGATGCCGATGTCGTTGGCCTGCCCGGTGATGGCGATGGGATTGGGGATCAGCGGCGTCTTCGACTTGTCGAGGAACTGCACGAAGGCCGCGATGCCGCCTTCATAATAGAGATCGACCGACTTGCCTTCGGCATGGCGGGCATCGGTGAGCACCAGGCGCACGCCCGAATTCAGGAACGCCAGCTCGCGGAAGCGATGTTCCAGCCGGGCATAATCGAAATCGATGAACTTGAAGGTGGCGGCGCTGGGGAAGAAGGTGACGCGGGTGCCGCGCTTGCCATTTGATGGCCCCACCACCTTCAGCGGCGCCTGGGCATCGCCGTGGTGGAAGCGCATCCAGTGTTCCTGGCCGTCGCGCCAGATCGTCAGCTCCAGCCATTCCGACAGCGCGTTGACCACCGACACGCCCACCCCGTGCAGGCCGCCCGACACCTTGTAGGCGTTGTCGTCGCTGTTGTTGAACTTCCCGCCGGCGTGCAGCTGGGTCATGATGACTTCGGCGGCCGACACGCCTTCCTCGGCATGGATGCCGGTGGGGATGCCGCGGCCGTTGTCGGTCACGCTCACCGAACCATCGGGGTTCAGGCTGATGTCGATGCGATCGCAATAGCCGGCCAGCGCCTCGTCGATGGCGTTGTCCGACACTTCGAACACCATGTGGTGCAGGCCCGAACCATCATCGGTATCGCCGATATACATGCCGGGGCGCTTGCGCACCGCATCCAGGCCGCGCAGCACCTTGATGCTGTCGGCGCCATAGTCGTTCTGCTGTCCGGCGGGTTCGGGACTGTCGGTCAATGTGCGGGCCTCTGATCTGTGAGCCCCCAGCCTATAGGAAATCCCGCGCGCGCACGCGAGGGAAAGATTATCGGGCCGCCGCGCGCTGCCGCCGCGCGCCTGTCGCCCGCTGCTGGCGGCGCAGCCAGGCCAGCGCATCGGGGGCGAGCATCGGCTGCGCGAACAGATAGCCCTGGATGGCCGTACAGCCATGCGCCACCAGAAAATCGCGCTGGCTGCGGGTTTCCACCCCTTCGGCTATCACCTCCAGCCCAAGGCCCCGGCCAAGCTGGATCAGGGTGCGGGCGATCAGGCCCTTGTCGCCATCGCTGTCGATGGCGCGGGTAAAACTCTTGTCCACCTTCAGCCGATCGACCGGGAAGCTGGTGAGGTGGGACAGCGAGGCATAGCCGGTGCCGAAATCGTCCATGGCAAGGCTGCAGCCCAGCGCCCGCAACGCTTCCAGCGTCTGACCGATGCGGGCGATGGAGCGATCGAGCAGCACGGTCTCGGTCACCTCCACCTCCAGCTGGCTGGCCGCGATGGCGTGACGGGCCAGGGCCCGGCGCAGGCTTTCGACGAAATCATCGGCCAACAACTGGGCGGTGGAAACATTGATGGCGAGATGGCCGGGATCCAGCCCAGCGCGCAGCATCGCGCCGAAGCCGGCCATGGCCGCCTCCATCACCTGCATTCCCAGCGGCTGGGCCAGGCCGACATCCTCGGCCAGCGCGATGAAATCAGCGGGGGCCATCCACTGGCCATCATGGCGCCAGCGGGCCAGCGCCTCGAACCCCATCACGCTGCCATCGACAAGCCGCTGCTGTGGCTGCAGCGCGGCAAGGATTTCCCGGCCGACCAGCGCCCGGCGCAGGGCATCGGCCAGCCGGGTGCGCCGCACCACCTGTTCGGCGAGTGTAGCCCCGAACAGCACATGGCGCCCCCGGCCCTGCCGCTTGGCCTCCAGCAGCGCGGCATCGGCATTGCCCAGCAGTTCGCGCGGGCCACAGCCGGCCGCGGGAAAGGGGGCGATCCCCACCGAAATCGACGGCGCGTACCGGCTGGCGCCCAGCCGCATCGGCCGCCGCAGCCGCGCCAGCAGCCGGGCGGCAAACGCCCCTTGAGCTGCCGGTGTGACCGGCCCGTGCACGATCAGTGCGAATTCATCGCCTGAAAGCCGGGCCGCCGTGTCATCGGGGCCAATCAACCGCTGCAGCCGCCGGCCGATCAGGCGCAACAGCAGATCCCCGGCGCCGTGGCCCAGGCTGTCGTTGACCGCCTTGAAGAAATCGACATCCAGCAGCACCAGCACGCCGGCCTCCCCCGCCTGCGGCAGCGCGGCCAGGCGCGCCATCAGCACGTCACGGTTGGCCAGCCCGGTCAGCGCATCTTCTTCGGCCCGGCGGCGCAGTTCGCGTTCGGCGCGCATCAGCGGCGTCACATCGGTGCGGATGGAAACGATGTTGCCGCTTTCCGAAATCGCAGTGGAGGCCTGCATGAACTTGTCGTCGCGCAGGTGGAAGACGCGGTGGTAACCGGGCGTCCGATGGCGGCGCAGATAATCCGCCACCCACGCCGCCCGCCGTTCCGGCGGATCATCGGCGCTCACCTCAGGCACATAATGATTGGCCATCACCTTGCGGCTGATGATGTCGGCCAGCCGCTCGCCCTTCACCATGAACTGGCGGTTGCCAGGCAGGATGTTGCGATAGATATCGTTCACCAGGATCAGCCGTTCCTCGCCATCATACACCGACAGCGCGGCGGGAATGCCGGCGATCACGTCGCGCAGCAGGGTTTCGGTGCGGGAGCGCAGGTCCAGTTCGCGCGCGGCGCGCAGGGCGGCTTCCTGCCGGACCGTGATATCCTCGAACGTGCCGAACAGCGTGGCTGGCTGGCCTGGCCCGCGCAGCCCGCTGCGGCCACGGGCGCGCACGAAGCGGCGCTGGCCATCGGGGCGCCGGATGGCCAGCTCCAGGTCCCAGGCCTCGCCTCCGGCCAGGGCATCGGCCACCGCGCGCCGCACGGTATCGCGATATTCGGGCAGATAGAAATCGATGGCGCTGTCCAGATCGGGCACGAAATCGGGCGCAACGCCGTGAATGCGGCGGGTTTCCGCGCTCCACCACAGCGCGCCGCCATCGGCATATTGCCAGGCGCCGATGCCGGCGACATCCAGCAGGGGCTCCAACTGCTGTCCGACATCGGGGGGCGTGCACTCCAGGCGGGTGCATGGGCTAACGGCAGCCCGCTCTCCCGCCTTAATGCGCACAGGCTTCAGGATCAGACGGGCGCGATCTGCCCTGCCTCCACGTGCAGACGCACACCCGCGCCGGCCAGCGCAAACAGATCGGGATCGGTCCCGGTCAGCCAGGCCTGCACGCCCATGCCGGCCAGTTGCGCGAACAGCGCCTCCAGCCGGCGGCGATCCAGGTGGGCGGCAATCTCGTCCAGCAGCAACCACCAGCAGCGCCTTCTGCTCGCCGGTCGAACAATGCGCCGCCGGCATCCGCTTGCCGGCGTGGGTGACCAGCAGATCGGCGCGATGCGGGCCGTCCAGCGCGCGCCCGGCGGCGGCATCGCGCGCCCGGCCGCGCGCCAGCCGCGCTGCCAGATCATCAGCATCAGCGAAATCCATGGGGCCGGCCAGCGCCAGCAGCGGGCGCGCGAACGGCCCATCGGGCGCCGCCGCCAGCGCCGCACCCAGTTGCGCCAACACATCGGCGCGGGCGTTGGCGATGGCAGCGCCATGATCGGCCATGTCGGCCTCCAGCGCGGCCAGCCACACCGGATCGGCGGGTGCATCGGCGGCCAGCAGCCGGCTGCGTTCGCGCATCGCGGCCTCATAACGGTTCACCCGCGCGCCGTGGCCGGGATGCAGGGCCAGCACCAGCCGATCGAGAAAGCGCCGGCGCGCGCTGGCCGAATCGCTGAACAACCGGTCCATCGCCGGGGTGAGCCACACCAGCGCCAGCCATTCGGCCAGCGCAGCAGCACTGGCGGCCGCACCGTTCACCCGCACCACCCGGCGTTCGGGCGCCGGTGCCTGCGTGCCGGTGCCCAATTGCACTTCATCCCCGCCGATCAGCACCGTGGCCGCCACGCTCCAGCCGCCGGGCCCACCCTGGCGCGCGATATCGGGCAGCGCCGCACCGCGCAGGCCGCGCCCCGGCCCCAGCATGGAAACGGCCTCCAGGATGTTGGTCTTGCCGGCGCCATTGTCACCGATGATGGCCACAAGACCGCCGCCGGCATCGATGCGGGCGGCTTCGTGGTTGCGGTAATCGGTCAGCGCCAGGCGCAGGATCAGGCTCACAGCGTCAACAGGCGATGCCGACCATTGTCGAAGCGGTGATAGGGGATGGGCCGCGCCGGATCGTGCAGGCGGGCCGCCACATCAGCCAGGATGGCGCGGGTGATGCTGGGCAGATCAAGCGCCTCGGCCTCTTCCCAGCTGAACCAGGCAATCTCGTCCAGCTCGCCGCAGCCGGCACCGGGATCAAGGCTCACCAGATGCGTCGCCTCGGCCGTGAAGAAACGCGCATCGAAACGGCGCGGGCGCACCGGCGGGGTGATGGCGCGGCCCACGAACTGCAGCGGCGCAAGGTGCGGCAGGTGGCCGGTGGCGAGGAAATCGCGCCATTCCGGCGATCGCGTGCGCGCCGCGCCGGGCGCGCCCAGCACCAGGCCGGTTTCCTCGAACAATTCGCGAACCGCTGCTGCCGCCAGCGCGCGCGCCTTGGCCGGCGGTGCGGTGCGGCACAGGGTGCAGGCCGTGTCTTCGGCAAGCTCGCTGGCGGTGGCGACGCGATAATCGGCCGGGTGGATGCGCCCGCCGGGGAACACCCATTTCTGCGCCATGAACACATGGCCCTTGGCGCGCCGGCCCATCAGCACGCGCGGCGCGGCATTGGCACGCGGGCCATCGCGGCGGATCACCAGCAGGGTGGCGGCATCCTTGGGCGTCAGCGAACGTTCGCCCGGCGCATTGCGGATGATCGGCACATTGTCTTCATCGACACGCATGCTGCATCCCTAGCGCATCGGGCGGGCTTACACCAACGTTGCCAGCGCCTCGGCGGTATAATCGGTCATTTCGGCGGTGCGGCCATCGCGCACCTTCAGCGCCCAATCGGGATCGACGATCAGCGCACGGCCCACCGCCACCAGATCAAACTCGTCGCGTTCCAGGCGGGTCAGAAGATTGTCGATGCTGGCCGGCCTGGATGCCTCGCCCTGCATCCCGGCCACGAATTCGCCGGTCAGGCCCACGCTGCCAACCGTGATGGTGGGCGTGCCCGTCAGCTTCTTGGCCCAGCCGGCAAAGTTCAGGCCATTGTCGCCGTCGATCTCGGGGAATTCCGGTTCCCAGAAGCGGCGCTGCGAACAGTGGAAGGCATCGGCCCCGGCTTCGGCCAGCGGTGCCAGCCAGGCCAGCAATTCATCGGGTGTCGGCGCCAGACGGAAGCCGAAATCCTGCTGCTTCCACTGCGACAGGCGGATGATCACCGGGAAATCCGGGCCTGCCGCCTTGCGCACTGCCTTCAGCAGCTCGGCGGCAAAGCGCGCGCGCTGCGGCAGCGTGTCCCCGCCCCAGCGATCATCGCGCCGGTTGGTTTCGCCCCAGAAGAACTGATCGATCAGATAGCCGTGCGCGCCGTGCAGTTCGACCGCATCAAACCCCAGCGCGCGGGCATCGCCGGCAGCGCGCGCGAAGGCGGCGATGGCATCGGCCACATCGGCATCGCTCATCGCGTGGCCGTTCTGCTTGTTCGGCATGTAGAGGCCCGACGGGCTTTCGGCCTCTTCGCCCTTGGGCGTGCGGCGGTTGGGCAGCGCACCCACATGCCACAATTGCGGGGCGATCTTGCCAGCCTCGGCATGGACGGCGGCCACCACATCGGCCCAGCCATCCAGCGCCGAACCAAAGAAATGCGGCACGTTGGGATCATTGGCCGCCCCGGTGCGTTCCACCGCGGTGCCTTCGGTGATGATCAGGCCCACCCCGCCAGCGGCGCGCTTGCGATAATATTCGGCAACATTCCCGCCGGGCTGGCCCGCAGGCGAGAAGCTGCGCGTCATCGGCGCCATCACGACGCGGTTGGGCAGGCGGGCGGAACAAGGTGTCGGTGCTCATGCCCGGTGGTTAGCGGCGCGGCGCGGTGCCGTCACCTGTTCAATTCATCTTGTCTGCCAGCGGATGGCATCTCGGGTGCCGCGATCCGCAAGCGGATGCCATCTCATGCGCCGCGATCCGCAAGCGGATGGCATCTCAAGCGCCGCGATCCGCAAGCGGATGGCGGGTGTTCACCAGTTCCACCAGCGTGGCGGCAGCGACATGGGTATAGATCTGCGTGGTGGCGATATGGATGCCGGCATCGGCGGCCAGCGCCTTCACCAGCTGCCACAGGCGCAGCCGGGTCATGTGCGGCGTCGCACTGCCGGCGCGGCCCGAGGGGAACAGATATTTGCTGCCATCGGGAACATGGGCTTCCCAGGCCAGCGCCGCCGCCTCGGCCCGGCGCGACACCGGCACCAGCCGTTCCTTGTTGCCCTTGCCCAGGATCACCATGTGGCCGCGCCCGGCCTTGAGGGCATGGCGCGGCAGCGCCACCAACTCGCTGGCGCGCAGGCCCGAGCCATAGAGCAGCTCGATCAGGGCGGCGAGGCGCAGCGTCGCCGGATCATCGGGGGCGTCGGCCAGCTTTTCGGCCAGCGTGGCGAACAGCCGCTCCACATCGCCGGCGCCCAGCACCTTGGGCAGCGGGCGGGCCGTCTGCGGCAGGGCCAGATCGCGGCCGGGATCATCGGGGCGGTGGCCATCGGCCATCAGGAAGGCCAGAAACTGCCGCACGGCAGAGGCCTTGCGCGCCGCGCTCGATCGTTTCAGCCCGGCCCAGTGCCGGGCCAGCCGGGCCAGTGCCGCCGCATCCGCCGTGGCCAGCGCGCCATCCAGCCAGTCACTGGCCTGCGCCAGATCGCGGCCATAGGCCAGCAGCGTGTTCTTCGCCGCGCCGCGTTCGCTGGCCAGGCTGTCGAGGAACAGCGCGATGGCCTGCGCGTCTGTCATCCCGCCGGTGCCAGCACCCCGGTGGCGCGCGTCACCGCTTCGGCAGCGAATTGGCGGGCTTCCACGGTGCGGCCACTGGCCACCAGTGCCGCCACGATCGCCTCGACATGGCCGGGCGGCACATCGGCCCAGCCGGCCTTCGGCGCCTGCAGGCCGGTTGCCGCCAGCAACGCCACTTCGCCGGCCGCACCGCGCTGGCCGGCAGCGCGGATGGCGCTGGCCCAGCGGCCCTGCGCCGGCACCAGCAGATCACGCTTCAGCCCGTCCCAATCGCCGCCCCTGGCCTGCCCAAGCCCGGACAGCGCGGCCAGCAGCATGGCGGCGGCCCGATCAGGCTGATCGGTGCGGCCGCGCCAATCCTTGAAGGCAGCCGGCGTCACCGGCACGCCGCCGGCGCCTGTTGCCAGCAGTGCCCAGGCGCGGGCACGGGCGGCGTCATCGCCCTTGTCGGCCACCGGCCACCACGCCCGCGCGCGCCGCGCATCGCCCACCGCCAGCAGCGCGGCGATGATCTGGTCTGCCGTGTCGGCCAGAGCCGCATCAGGCTTCAGGGCAGCGGCGACCGTGGCGGTCTCCAGCAGCGCGCCATAGGGATCCTCGCCGGGCGCCAGATCGGCGCGGATGGCCGCCAGCGCCGCGCCGCGCGCCTTGGCGCTGCCGGCCGTGAAGGCAGCGCGCAGCCGGCCGGCGCGGCTGTCATCAGGAAAACCGCCGCTGGCATCGGCCGGCGACAGCGCCGCCACCCCGCTGGCCAGTTCAGCCGCCGAAAGGCTGCCCAGCATGGCCGCGCGGCGCAGCAGCGCCAGGCGCACCGCCGCCGCCAGCCCGGCATTGCGCACCGCCCAGCCAGGGTGCGCCGCGCCCAGCGCCGGCAACCGATCGGCCGGCACCGGCACACCGGCCGCCGTGGCGATGCCATAGCGATAGAGGCTGAGGCCATCGACCTCTTCCCAGTTGATGCCTTCGGCCCGTCCGGCGCCGCCGGCCAGCACCGCCACCCGGCTGGCCAGGCGCACATCGAACGCCGCCACCCGGTTTGGCTGGTTGCGCAGCGCGTCGATCAGGCTGGCGGCGGTGAAATCATCGCCTTCCATCGCCGCACACATGGCAAAGGCCAGATCCCACAGCGGCGTTTGCGACAGGGCGCGGCCGGTGGCGGCAATCGGGCACAGGCCGGCCAGATCGCCCGCCGCCAGCGACACCGGCGCCGCCGTGCGATAGGCAGCAGGCGTGAAGCGTTCGACCGGCAGGGCATCCACCAGCTTGCGGGCGCCATCGGCCTCTCCCAGCCGCATCAGCAGCCCGGCGCGGGCCGCCATCCAGTCGCCATCGTTGATGCCAGGCGGCCCGGGCACGCGCGCCAGCAGGGCCGAACGCAGGGTGATCATCGCCCAGCGCGAGGCGATGGGGGCCGTGATGCGATCGGCCAGGACCGCCAGAAAACGCCCGTTGCTGCCCTCGAAGGCGCGCGCATCAAAGCCGCCGGGGCGCGGGTTGAACAGGCCGACGGGTGCCCCCGGCGGCAGATCGCGGCGCGTGGCGAACGGATCGGGCGGCGGCGCGGTTTCCGGCAGCAGTGCGGGCAACGCATCATCGCCGGGCAGCACTGAGGGTGCGTCTGCGGGCGGCGAGGCCTCTTGTGCTGGCCCTTCTGGCGCTTTCGGCAGGGTTTGCGGCAGGGGCGCGGGCGCTGCGGGCGGCGGGGGCGGCGCATCAAGGCCGGGCGGCAACAGCGATTTCGGGCGATCCTGCCCGATGCCGGCGGCGGGCAGCAGGCACAGGGCCACCGCGGCCGCCCGCGACAGCCCGCGCGCCCCTGATCTGCCCATCCAAGCCATTCTTGCCCGCACCATGGCGGCGTGTATAGCGGTGGCCGGCATGGACGGCGACACGAAAATCCCTGACGGCGAAGGGCCCCGACGCGAAGGGCCGGGCGCCGGGCGGCTGCCGGGCGCGGCGCAGCTGGCGCTTGCGGCGCGCCGGCCGGTGGCGCTGATCGGCCTGATGGGGGCCGGCAAGTCCAGCATCGGCAAGCGGCTGGCGGTGCGGCTGGGGCTGCCGTTCGTGGATGCCGACGACGAGATCGAGACCGCCGCCGGCATGACCATCGCCGAGATGTTCGAGCGGTTTGGCGAGGCCCATTTCCGTGATGGAGAGCGCCGGGTGATCGCCCGCCTGATCGATGGCAAGCCCAAGGTCATCGCCACCGGCGGCGGCGCCTTCATGAATGCGGAGACCCGCGCCCTCATCCTCGAACGCACACTGGCGGTATGGCTGGATGCCGATATCGCGACGCTGGTGGACCGGGTGAGGAAGCGCGGCCATCGCCCACTGCTGAAAGGCAAGGATGCCGGGCAGGTGCTGCGCGATCTGCTGGCGGTGCGCGGGCCGGTCTATGCGCAGGCGCCGATCCGCATCGCCAGCAAGCCGGGGCCACATCACGAAACCGTGGACGCCATTGTCGACGCGCTGGCCGCCGCCAACGGCCGCGCCGACCTCGGGGAGACGCCATGACCACGCCCCACATGACCATCGATGTCGCGCTGGGCGCGCGCGCCTATCCCATCCACGTCGCGCCGGGCCTGATCGATGCCGCCGGGCCACTGCTGGCGCCGTTCGCGCGCGGCGGCCGGCTGGCGCTGGTGACGGATGAAACGGTGGCGGCCCTGCATCTCGATCGCCTCAAGACAGCGCTGGGCGACATCCGCATCGAAGCCATCATCCTGCCCGCCGGCGAGGCGACGAAGGACTGGCGGCATCTTGAACTGGTGGTGGAACGGCTGCTGGCGCTGGGCATCGAACGCAGCGATGCGGTGCTGGCGCTGGGTGGCGGCGTGATCGGCGATCTCACCGGCTTTGCCTGCGCCATCCTGAAGCGCGGCTGCCGCTTCGTGCAGATCCCGACCACATTGCTTGCCCAAGTGGACAGCAGCGTGGGCGGCAAGACGGCGATCAACGCCGCGGCCGGCAAGAATCTGGTGGGTGCCTTCCACCAGCCGGTGGCCGTGCTGATCGATCCCGCCGTGCTCGCCACCCTGCCCCGCCGCGAAGTGATGGCCGGC
>JALOSK010000233.1 GCA_025458465.1 Sandarakinorhabdus sp.
TTCCAGCAGATCAAGGCCGGCCAGTTCGCCCAGCCCCAGCCGGCTGGCGGTGACGGGCGCATTCAGGATCAGGTGCGGCGTGTCGCCGGCCCGGGCAATGGCCTCCCCGCGCCCCACGCCGCGCACGCTGCCATCGGGCGCGGCGATCCACACGCCGGCATGGCTGGCCACCAGCGCCGGCAGCGCCACTGTTTCGCCGGTTTCAGTTGCACTCATGGAACTGAGCCGCCACAGGAGCGCGAACCAGGGAACGACAAGACCGGACGATGACCATTTCTCCTGATGTCATGCAGGCCGCCGCCCTTGAAAACAAGGCATGGCCCTATGAAGAAGCCCGCAAGGTGCTGGCGCGCTATCAAGGTGGCGTGCCCGCCGGCCATGCGGTGATCTTTGAAACCGGTTATGGCCCATCGGGCCTGCCGCACATCGGCACCTTTGGCGAAGTGGTGCGCACCACCATGGTGCGCCGCGCCTTCGAAGCGATGGCGCCGGGCGTGAAGACGCGGCTGGTGGCCTTTTCCGACGACATGGACGGGCTGCGCAAGGTGCCGGACGGCATTCCCAACCCGGAGATGCTGCGGGAGGATCTGGGCAAGCCGCTGACGCAGGTGCGCGATCCGTTCGGCACGCACGGCAGCTTTGGCGCGCACAACAATGCCCGCCTGCGCGCCTTCCTCGATTCGTTCGGCTTCGATTACGAGTTCATGAGCTCGACGCAATGTTATGCCTCCGGCATGTTCGATGCCGTGCTGCTGAAGATTCTCCAGCATTATGAAGACGTCATCGGCATCATCCTGCCCACGCTGGGCCCGGAACGCCGCGCCACCTATTCGCCGTTCCTGCCGGTTGATCCCGTTACCGGCATCGTGCTGCAGGTGCCGATCATCGCGCGCGATGTTTCGGGCACGGAGGAGCGGGTGACCGTTCCCGTCACCGGCGGTCACTGCAAGCTGCAGTGGAAGGTGGATTGGGCGATGCGCTGGCTGGCGCTGGGCGTCGATTACGAGATGGCCGGCAAGGACCTGATCGACAGCGTCATCCTGTCGGGCAAGATCGTGCGCGCACTGGGCGGCAACCCGCCGGCGGGCTTCAACTATGAACTGTTCCTCGATGCCGAAGGGCAGAAGATTTCCAAGTCCAAGGGCAACGGGCTGACCATCGAGCAGTGGCTGGATTATGGCCCGCCCGAAAGCCTGGCGCTCTACATGTATCAGAACCCCAGGAAGGCGAAGCGGCTGCATTACGACGTGATCCCGCGCGCCATCGAGGATTATGCCGATTTCCTCGGCCGGTATCCGGGGCAGCCGCTGGAACAGCGGCTCGGCAATCCGGTGCATCATATTCATGAAGGCACGCCGCCGGCCGCCGATCTGCCGGTCAGCTTCTCGCTGCTGCTGAACCTTGCGTCGGTGGCCGCGACCGATGATCCGGCGCGGCTGTGGGGCTTCGTGAAGAAATATGCGCCGGGCTCTTCGCCCGAAACACATCCCATGCTGAACAAGCTGGTGCATCATGCGGCGGCCTATGCCCGCGATTTCGTGGTGCCGCACCTGTCACGCCGGGCGCCGACGCCGGAGGAGGCTGACGCGCTGCGCGATCTGGACGCACGTCTGGCCGCCATCGGCGAGGATGCCGATGCGGAAGCCTATCAGTTCGAGGTTTATGAGGCCGGCAAGGCCGCCGGCTATGCCAATCTGCGCGACTGGTTCAAGGCGCTGTACGAGATTCTGATCGGCAGCGAGAACGGCCCGCGCATGGGCGGTTTCATCGCGCTCTATGGCCTGGACGCCAGCCGGGCGCTGATTGCCGATGCGCTGAACGGCGCCGGCTGATCAGCGCGCCTGCTTGAGGCGATGGCGCTTCAGGCGGTGGCGCTGCTGGCGTTGCGCTTGCTGCGCTCGATCTCGGTCTTGCGTTCCTTGTCGGCCAGCAATTGCCAGGCCGCACCGGCACGCAGGAACATGTCGCGCTGGTTGGACAGCGTGGCTTCGGCCGCCTGGCGGGCGCACATGCCGATCTGCGTTTCGAAGAACTCGCTGGTGCCGCGCATGGGAAGGCCTTTCAGGTGGGACGAAGGGAAATGCAGCCGCCCGTGCGGGCGTATTCCAGCGAACCGGAACGGCCACCGCACGGGCGGAAGCTGATATGGCCGGGCGAAGGATGCGATCCCCGCCCGGCCTATCAATCAGGCAGCCTGGAGATTGACAGCCGAGGTCTTGCCGCGGCGATCGGTTTCCAGTTCGTAGGAAATGCGCTGATCCTTGTCCAAGGTGCGCATGCCGGCGCGCTCGACGGCGCTGATATGCACGAAGTTGTCATCGCCGCCATTTTCCGGCGAGATGAAACCATAGCCCTTGTCGGTGTTGAAAAACTTGACGGTTCCGGTGATCATGATTGTTTCCCTTTCGCGAAAACAAGAAACCCACCCGCAAACGCGCGGATGGAGCTGGTAGCGAGAGAAGGGAAGGAGCACCGATTAAACGGGCGTCGATTTCCGTCGCAGGCGACGATAGCAAGACGTAGGTGGGCGCCTTCTGTGCGAAAGTCAAGATCAGGCCGGACTTTTCTTCATTTTGCTTGACTGAATCTCTCAAACAATCTGCAAGATGAGCCTGATGTCCAATCAGGCAATTGCCGCGAGCGCGGGCGCTGTCCTATCGTGTTTGGGCTGGACACAGGACGATGTGATGATCGCCAGCATGTCGAGCGCGCCGGCTGCCGCCCATCACCATCACGGCCTTGCCGCTGAAATCGCCCATCTGCGTCAACTCCGCCCGCCGCTTGTCGCTGCCCTTGTGGCATGAAGCGCGAGGATTGCCGACAAGTTCACCCTCTCCAAGCCGGAAACGCCCAGCCATGCGAAGCTGCCTTGCCATCATTGCCCTGCTTGTGGCCGCGCCCGGCCAGACGGCCGCCATCGACGCGTTCCGCACCGGCAACTGGGCCGCCGCAGTGCGCGACGGCCGCGCCGAGAACAGTGTGGAGGGGCTCATCCTGGCTGGCCGCGCCCGGCTGGCCATCGCCGGTTACCAGACCAGCGACAAGGCGCGCGCGCTGGCGCTGGTGGCAGAGGCCGAAGCCGATTTCGACGCCGCGCTTTCCCGCGCGCCCGGCAATGTGGACGCGCAACTGCAGAAGGCGGTGGCCATCGGCTATCGCGCACAGCTCACCAGGGGCATCAGCCTTGCCAAGGACACCCGCCGGCGTTTCGAAGCGATCCGCACCGCCCACCCGGGCAATCACCTGGCCTGGGGGGCGCTGGGCGGCTGGCACGGCGGCAGCATCGCGGCGGTGGGCAGTTTTCTGGCCGGCACCGCGCTGGGCGCGAGGAAGACCGAGATGGAGCGCTGCTATGCGCAGGCCCTGAAGCTGGCGCCTGCCCTGCCCTCCACGCGCACCTTCTTCGCCATCACCCTGCTGGACCTGGATGACGGCAACGCGGCGCGCGCCGCCGCCGTGCTGAAGGGGATCGAGGGCCTGCCCGCCAGCGACGGTTTCGAAGCGCTGCTGAAGCAGCAAGGCATCGAGCTGGCCGCCGTGCTGGCCAGGGGCGATGCGAAGGCGGCGCAAGCCACTGCGCGCAAGCTGAAGGCATTCAGCCGGATTGCCTGAGGGAACGGGCCACCTGCGGCCTGCCCGGTTGCGTTCAGGTGGCGCGCTTGGCCTTTTCCTCGATGCCCGAGGTGCCTTCGCGCCGGGCCAACTCCGCACGGACATCGTCGAACGACAGGCCGGCATCGGCAAGCAGCAGGGCGAGATGGAACATCAGATCGGCACTTTCCGACACGATTTCCTCGCGATTGTCGGCCATGGCGGCGATCACCACCTCCACCGCCTCCTCGCCCAGCTTTTGCGCCATCTTGGCACGACCCTTGGCGGTGAGTTTCGCCACATAGGAGACGGACGGATCGGCGGCGCGCCGTTCGATGATGGTGGCCAGCAGCTGGTCGAAACGTTCCATCAGGCGGCTCCCGCATAGGGCTGGCGCACGGGCAACCCGGCAGCGGCAAGCGCGGCGCGCGCCTGGGCGATGGTCACTTCGCCGAAATGGAAGATGGACGCTGCCAGCACCGCCGAAGCATGGCCGCCCGTCACCCCGCTGACAAGATCATCCACCCCGCCAACCCCGCCCGATGCCACCACCGGCACCGGCACGGCATCGGCGATGGTGCGGGTGAGCGCGAGATCATAACCGGCCTTGGTGCCATCGCGGTCCATGGAGGTGAGCAGGATCTCGCCAGCGCCCAGCCGTGCGGCTTCGATGGCATAGGCCACCGCATCGATGCCGGTGGGCTTGCGGCCGCCGTGGGTGAAGATTTCCCATTTGCCGGGGCTGACCTGCTTGGCATCCACCGCCACCACCACGCATTGTTCGCCAAAGCGCATGGCCAGTTCGCCAATCAGCGCCGGGCGGGCGACGGCGGCGCTGTTCACCGCCACCTTGTCTGCCCCGGCCAGCAGCAGGGCGCGCGCATCATCGACGCTGCGCACACCGCCGCCCACGGTGAGCGGCATGAAACATTGATCGGCGGTGCGCTCCACGATGTCGAGCAACGTGCCGCGATTCTCGTGGCTGGCGGTGATGTCGAGGAAGCAGAGCTCGTCCGCGCCGGCTGCATCATAGGCCGCCGCGATCTGCACCGGATCGCCGGCATCGCGCAGCGCCACGAAGTTGACGCCCTTCACCACGCGGCCGCCAGCCACGTCGAGACAGGGGATGATGCGCACGGCCA
>JALOSK010000234.1 GCA_025458465.1 Sandarakinorhabdus sp.
ACCAGCGGAATGGGAGGTTCGGTCCCGACGAACCTCCACCCCCTGCATTGTTGAGGCTGTTTGGGGCCGGAGGTTCGAATCCTCTCGCCCCGACCAGCGCGAACAGACGGGGGTGCCCGAACCCCCGTTCCCTCCCTTCGCATCAGCACGGCCCAATTGTAAAAGATTGTCCCGCCCGCGCGCGTCGGCTTGACCGGCAAAAGCCGATGGGCGACGTCGTGCCAAACAGGGCAGGGGAAT
The DNA here is from genome assembly GCA_025458465.1 of Sandarakinorhabdus sp. Taxonomy (GTDB): domain Bacteria; phylum Pseudomonadota; class Alphaproteobacteria; order Sphingomonadales; family Sphingomonadaceae; genus Sandarakinorhabdus. The sequence continues at coordinate 241 of JALOSK010000234.1, forward strand.
CTCATGTTTGTGAAGTTTGCGAGAATTGCGTTGCTGGTGAGTGCCAGCGCGGCACTGGCAGCCTGCGGTGGTGCCGGCGGCAGTGGGCCTGTGGTGGGCCTGCCGTCGCCGCCGCCCGCGCCGAGCCCGACGCCGACTCCCACGCCAACACCAACGCCGACTCCGACACCCACCCCAACGCCAACCCCAACGCCAACACCCACCCCGACACCCACCCCGACGCCAACCCCAACCCCAACCCCAACCCCGACGCCCAGCACGTCACTGATCAACCTGACGGCGAGCCAGACCTTCCCCACCGATGCCGCCACCGGCACGGTGGTCGTCGATCGCAACAGCGGCAACGCGACGTCGGCCACGGCGGCGCGCTCCACCGTCACCATCGCCTATGATCTGCCCAGCCGCGGCTACACGATCACCGCCGGCAACCGCAGCATCACCTTCCTGCCGGCCGATATCGATGCGGCGCAGAGCAATGCCGCCGTGGTCGTCTATCAGAAGCAGAACGGCAACACGGTGGACAGCCTGACGCTGACGCGCGGCGGCACATCAGGGCGCTTCACCTTCCAATATGTTGGCGGCGGTTTCTGGGAGAGCGCCACGGAAAACGCCAACACGATCAATGGCACAGTCGATGCCTTCGTCTATGGCTTCCCCACGGCCGTGGCTGCGGTGCCGCGCACCGGCAAGGGCAGTTATGATGTCGATCTGATCGGCGTGATCTCGCCCAACCAGGGCATTACCGGCAGCGGGCAATTGCAGGTGTTGTTCGATACCGGCACCATCCTGATCTCCGGCAGTCTCGATCCCGGCGCGGTGCCACCGAACAGCAGCTTTTCGGGCACGGCGCAGCTGGGCGCTGGCCGCACCTTCACCGGCAGCTTTGGCCTTGATGCCTTCGGCACCTTCAGCGGCAACATCGATGGCGGCTTCTATGGCCCGCAGGGGCAGGAGGTGGGCGGCGCCTTTGCCGTGGCCGAAACCGGTGGCGGCCGCCGCGCGGTGGGCACGATCCTTGGCCGCGGCGGGCCACAGACGGCCAGCAACACCAGCCTGAAAAGCCAGACGGTCAATGATTTCTATGTCGGTGAAGGCGGCCGCCTGGCAGCAACGTTGACCGGCTCGTCGGGCAGCAACACCGGCCCGGCCAGCTACAGCGGGCTGAACGCGGCGGAAGGCGATTTCACTGTTAATTACAACGCCGCCAGCCAGGCCTATACGGTGGTGGCCGGCAGCCGCAGCGCCACCGGGGACAGTTCGGGCGCCACGACCATCGAGCGCTTCGGCCTGGTGGACACGCAGCGCGCCTTTACGCTCACGTCTCCCAACCAGTTCCCCACCAACCGCTTCAATGAACTCGAGTATGTGGCGGCCGCGCGCTGGTTCAAGCAGACGGGCGTTGGCAACAACAGCGACTATCTGATCGATGAACTGGCGTTCGGCATCACCACGCCCAACGCCGCGCTGCCGCGCACGGGCCAGGGCGGCTATGCCATCGGCGTGTTCGGCACGGCGGCCGATCCCGATGCCAGCAACCTGATGCTGTTTGCCGGCCAGGGTACGCTTCTGGCCAATTTCGGCACCGGGGCGATCACGCTGAATGCCGGCATCAACTATGCCGAGGACATTCAACTGTCCGGCGTGACGCAGCAGCGCGCATCTGGCACACTCTCTGGCACGGCCAGCCTTTCGGCCAGCAGCAACGCCTTTGCCGGCACGGTGACCCTGACCGGCCTTGGCAACTACAATGGCACGCTTTCGGGCAGTTTCTTCGGCCCGGGCGCCGATGAAGTGGGCGGCGGTTTCAGCGCCAGCGACGGTGCGGGGCGGCTGGTGGGCAGCTTCGTGGGCGAACGGGATGACAGCCTTGTTGCCGCCGGCACGCCGCTGCTGCAGGTGCCCAGCCCGACGACATTTGCACCCTTTGCCAATGCGATGGGCGATGGCGTGAACCGGGCACCGGAAGGCACCGCGGTGACCTATTCGCCAGACACCGCGTCTTACCGGGTGACGGTGCCGCAGGCCTCGCTTGATCTGCCGGGTTCCAGCAATTTCGATCGCGATCTGCTGACCGCATTCGGGCCGGGCAACCGGTTGGCGAGCCAGACAAACGCCACCTTCACGGTCAACCAGGTGGATCTTGCCGGCAAGCGCGTTACGGCGCGGCTGTTCAACCCCGGCTCGGGCAACCCGGCCCTGGCGCTCACCTACACCAGCTTTGTCGAGATCACCTCCCAGCCGCTGGACCCCGGGGGGCAGCCAAGCGGTGACGCACAGCGCCTCTATCTGCCGTTTGGCGTTGCCACGCCCAACGCGGGGCTGCCGCGCACCGGCACCGGCAGCTATGGCGGAGTGGCCTATGGCCACGGCCGTGTTGGCGGCAATCCGCAGTTTGCCGTCACCGGCACCAGCACGTTGAATGCGGATTTCAGCGCCGCCACCTTCACCGCCGCGCTAAATCTCACCAACAGCAGCAACGGCCAGGCGTTTGCGCCGTTCAACTTCCAGGGCAGCATCGCCACCAATGGCTTTTTCGGCAATGGCGTTGTCAGTCCGCCGGCGGGCCAGGTGGGCAATGCCGGCACGTTCAACGGCAATTTCTTTGGGCCAGCCGCCAATGAATTCGGCGCGGTGTTCGATGCCATCCGCAGCGAACCGGGCGGCCAGCTGTTCATCACCGGCGTGACGGTGGGCAAGAAGAACTGAGCCGGATGTGATTGCCACTCCCGTGCTGGCGGCGGCGCTGGCCGCCGCCCAGCCTGCTGCCCCGGTGCCGCAAACCGCAACCGCGCCGCCAGCCGCTGCCGCCCCTGTGACGGTGGAACTGAACGCCGTGCAATTGCTGGCGCTGGCCAGCAGCCGGGCCGAGGCTGGCGATGTGGCGACGGCTGAAACCATGTTCACCGCGCTCGCCAAGGATCCCGATCTCGATATCCGCAGCGAGGCGCGCTTCCGTCATGGCCGCATGCTGGAAGCGCAGAACCGTTACAGCGATGCCGCCGTGCTGTATCGCGCCATCCTGGATGAACAGCCGGGCGCGCAGCGGGTGCGCCTGCAACTGGCGCGCGCGCTGCTGTTTGCCGGCGATGAAGGCGGCGCCGCCCGGGCGTTGCGGCAAGCGCAGGCCGGCGGCCTGCCGGCCGATGTGCAGCGGGTGGTGGCGCAGTTCCAGGGCGCCCTGCGCGCCGTGCAGCCCATCGGCGGCTCGCTGGAGGTCGCGCTGGCGCCCAGCACCAACATCAACCGGGCGACGCGCAGCAACACGCTGGATACGGTGATCGCGCCGCTGGAACTTTCGGAAGACGCGCAGGCGCAATCGGGGCTGGGGGTGAAGCTGGCCGGGCAGGGCTTCGTGCGACTGCCGGTGTCAAACAAGCTGCGCTGGACGCTGCGCGCCTCGGGGCAGGGCTTCCTCTATCGGCAGAGCCAGTTCAACGACATCATCGTGCAGCTGGAAACCGGGCTGGAATATACCGCCGGCAAATCGCGCCTGCAGCCATCGATTGGGCGCAGCCAGCGCTGGTTTGGCGGGCGACCGTTGGTGGATACCGATAACGCCAGCCTCAGCTGGCTGCGCGCGCTGGGCCGGCGATCCCAGCTGGACGTGAGCGCCAGCGTGGGTCGCAGCAAGTTCCGCCAGAATGATCTGCAAAGCGGCACCAGCTATGATCTGGGCGTGGCGCTGGAACATGCCTTCAGCC
>JALOSK010000019.1 GCA_025458465.1 Sandarakinorhabdus sp.
CCCGAACAGGTGGCCATCCTCAAGGGCATCGGCGCCACCCATGTGCTCGATTCCAGCGCACCCGATTTCATGGCGAAGCTGATTGCAGCCTGCACCGAAACCGGCGCCACGCTGGCCTTCGACGCCATCGGCGGCGGGCCCTTGGCGGGCCAGATCCTCACCGCGATGGAAGCCGCCATCAACGCCCGCGCCGGCGGCTACAGCCGCTATGGCTCGGAAGTGCTGAAGCAGGTCTATATCTATGGCGGGCTGGACATGGCGCCCACCACGTTCGGGCGCGGCTTCGGCATGGCCTGGGCGATGGGCGGCTGGCTGCTGTTCCCGCGCATGCGCACCTTCGGCCCCGGCACCTTCGCCCGGCTGAAGCAGCGCGTCGCCGATGAACTCACCACCACCTTCGCCAGCCACTACAGCCACCGCGTGTCGCTGGCCGGGATGCTGGAACCCGATGCCGTTGCCGGCTGGTATCGCCGCGCCACGGGGCAGAAATATCTGGTGGTGCCAACAGCCTGAGGCTCACTCCCACAGGCAGTGATCAATGCCCTCTCGGGCCACCACCCGCACGCGCTTCTCGATGCGGCGGGCATAACGGCGGGTGGATTTCGATGGCTTGTTGACGCTGCGCTTGATCGGCTGCGGCAGGATCGCGGCCAGCCGCGCGGCCTGGGCGGCACTGATCCGGTCCACCCGGCGGCCGAAATAATGGTCTGACGCGGCGGCCATGCCATAGATGCCCGGGCCCATCTCGACGATGTTGAGATAGACTTCCATGATCCGCGGCTTGCCCCAGAAAATCTCGATCAGGCCGGTGAACCAGGCTTCCAGGCCCTTCCTGACCCACGAGCGCTCTGGCCAGAGGAACACGTTCTTGGCGGTCTGCTGGCTGATGGTGGAGCCACCGCGCAGCTTGCGGCCTTCCAGATTGGCCTTCGCCGCCTTCTGGATGGCGGCCAGATCAAAGCCGTGATGGGCGCAGAAATTGGCGTCTTCGGCGCCGATCACCGCCCGCGGCAGCGTGCGGGCCATCAGCGTCATCGGCACCCAGGCCTTTTCGACATGCTGGCCCGACAGGGCGTCGCGCGCCATCATCCAGGTGATCGGCGGCGGGACGAAACGATAGGCCACCACCCACGCCATGCTGAGCAGCACGAAGGCCAGGGCCAGCCGCGTGATCAGGCGGAAAAGCCCCTGGAAGAACGAGCGGAAGAAGGCGCGGATGCGAGCCATGGCAGGCCGCAGCTTTGGCGCTGCCGCCGCCGGCCGTCAATGCGCCGCCAGATTGCGCCTGCTTGGGATCACACCTGTTCGGGCAGCAGCCGGCGTTCGCTGGCCGCCAGCTGCATCGCCTTGGCCAGTTTTTCAAAGGCGCGCACCTCGATCTGGCGCACGCGTTCGCGGCTGATCTCATAGCGCTGGGACAGTTCCTCCAGCGTTTCGGGATCATCGATCAGGCGGCGCCGGGTGAGGATATCACGCTCGCGCTCGTTCAGGGTCGCCATGGCTTCCACCAGCAGCTCGTGGCGCTGGCTGCGCTCCTCGTCATCGGCAAGCAGTTCATCGGCCAGCGGCGTGTCGTCGGCAAGCCAGTCCTGCCATTCGCCCTCGCCTTCCTCGCGCAGCGGGCTGTTCAGGCTGGCATCGCCGCCCATGCCCATGCGCCGGTTCATCGAGACGACCTCGTCTTCGGCAACGCCCAGCGTGGTGGCGATCTGCTTCACATCGTCGGGCTTCAGATCGCCTTCCTCAACCGCGCCGATCTTGCCCTTCAGGCGGCGCAGGTTGAAGAACAGCTTCTTCTGGGCTGCGGTGGTGCCGATCTTCACGAGGCTCCAGCTGCGCAGGATATATTCCTGGATCGCCGCCTTGATCCACCACATCGCATAGGTGGCAAGGCGAAAGCCCTTTTCCGGATCGAACTTCTTCACGCCCTGCATCAGGCCGATATTGCCCTCGGCAATCAGCTCGTTCACCGGCAGGCCATAGCCGCGATAGCCCATGGCGATGCGCGCCACCAACCGCAGGTGGCTGGTCACCAGCTTGGTCGCCGCTTCCGGATCCTGGTGGGCCTGCCAGCGCTTGGCCAGCATATATTCCTGTTCCGGCGCCAGCAGCGGGAACTTGCGGATTTCCGCCAGATAGCGGTTCAGCCCGGCTTCTGATCCCAGGGCCGGGATGCTGGTCTGCTTGGTGGCGGGCAGGTTGGTTGTCATCATCTCACTCCGCTTCGGCCGCCAGGGCGCCGATCAGGGCCAGCATATCCGCTGGCAGCTTCGATTCGAAGGATAGGATTTCTTTTGTGACTGGATGCTGAAAGCCCAGCGTGGCGGCGTGCAGGGCCTGCCGCGCGAACGCCAGTTCCTTCAGCACCGGCGCCAGCCTGCCGGGCGTGCGGCCATAGACGGCATCGCCCAAAAGCGCGTGGCCGATGGAGGCCATGTGCACGCGGATCTGGTGCGTGCGCCCGGTTTCCAGCCGGCATTCCACCTGCGCTGCGCCCCTGAAGGCCTGAACGGTGCGATAATGGGTGATGGCATGTTTGCCGCGCCCGGCCGATACGATCGCCATCTTCTGCCGGTTGGCGGTGCTGCGCGCCAGCGCGCCTTCGATCCGCCCGGCCGGCGGCACCGGCACCCCGCCCACAACCGCTGTATAGCGCCGTTCCACCGTGTGGCGGGCAAACTGCGCGGCCAGGCCTTCGTGGGCCGGATCCGTCTTGGCCACCACCAGCAGCCCCGATGTGTCCTTGTCGATGCGGTGCACGATACCGGGCCGGGCCACGCCGCCGATGCCCGAAAGCCGGCCGGCGCAATGATGCAGCAGCGCATTGACCAGCGTGCCATCCAGATTGCCGGCAGCCGGATGCACCACCAGCCCGGCCGGCTTGTCCACCACCAGCAGATGATCATCCTCGAACTGGATGTGCAGCGGAATATCCTGCGCTGCATTGCCGGCCGGGCGCGGTGCCGGCACGGTCAGCGTGAAGACCTCGCCGCCCTTCAGCTTCGTCGCCGGATCCCAGACCACGCCGCCAGCACCCGCAAGCTTGCCGGCCTGCACCAGCGTCTTCAACCGCTCGCGGCTCATCGTCGGCACGGCCGCAGCCAGCGCCTTGTCGAGACGCTCGCCAGCTGCCGTGTCGGACAAGCTTATGGTCATCGACTTTTCAGTTTCCATGGCCTAGCCATGTCGGCATGCGATTGCGGATATCAAGCGGTCAGCGGCAATTTCTGCTCGATGCCGCCGCTGCCCGGCCCGAAGAGGAAGTGTGCGGCCTGCTGGTGGGCAGCGATGGCGCGGTGGCCGAACTGGTGCCGGCGCGAAATGTCGCACGCGATCCGGCCCGCAGCTTCGAAATCGATCCGGCAACCCTGCTGGCCACCCACCGCACCGCACGCGGCGCCGGCCAGCGCGTCATCGGCCACTGGCACAGCCATCCGGGCGGCCGGCGCGAACCGTCCGCCCGCGATGCCGCCCGCGCCATCGACAATGGCGCCATCTGGATGATCATTGCCGATGGGGACATTGCGGCCTGGCGCGCGCAAGGCCGCAACCCCGGCCCCGCCCGCTTCGTATCCGTTCCGCTGGAGATTGCCTGATGGCCAGCGGTGCGGTGAAGTGGTTCGATGGCAAGAAGGGGTACGGGTTCATCACGCCTGATCTGGGCCCGCGCGATGTGTTCGTGCACAGCAGCGCGGTCACGGCGGCCGGCGTGGCGCGGCTGGTGCCTGGCCAGCGGGTGGATTTCGAACTGGCGCAGGATGGCGATGGCCGCCTGATCGCGCTGGGGCTTGTGATGCGCGACAATGGACCCGATGATGCAAGTGATGCGCGCGCGCATTTCGCTGCGGATTCGGCCTGAGGGGGCCGACACGCGGGATGGTTTGGGGGCTTTGCTGATGAGTGATGTGACACAATATCTGGTGCGCTGGCTGTGCCACGATCTGGCGACGCCGATCGCCAGCGTGATGACGGCAAGCGAATTGCTGGACGATACGCCCGATACCGAGATCAATGAGCTGATCCGCTTTGGCGCCAAGCGGCTCACGTCGCGGCTGCGCCTGGTGCGCCTCGCGCTGGGCGCCGCCGAATCGGACATGGCCGGCGGCCAGCTGGAAAAAATGGTCAAGGAAGGGCTGGACAGCACCAGCGTGGACTGGAGCTGGGAAGGCGATGCCACGGGCGGCATGGCGACCCTGATTGCCGGCTGCATCATGCTGGTGGCCGATCTCAACCGCACCCGCCCGCTGGCGGTGGACCAGAAGGGCGTGACGGTGGCGCCGGCCTGCACCTGGCCGGAACCGGTCGCCGCCGTGTTCAAGGGCGCTGCGCCCACCTGCAACCGCGGTTCGGTGGCTGCAATGCTGATGCAGGCCGCCGAGCGGGCCGGCAAGCGGCTGGCCCCGACACCGACAGGGCTGACCTGGGACGCCTGAGCCGGCCAAACCCGGTTTTTGCTGCACCGCAACAAAACGGCCCTTGAAACCGGCGCGTCGCTGGCTTATGTTGCATTGCAGCAAAGCCGGAGATGCCGATGACCGCCAAGCCGCCCGCCGCCAAGTCCAAGCCTGCCGCCAAGCGCGCGCCGGCCCGGAAGGTTGCTGCGGCCACGACGGTCAAGGCGGCACCGAAGGCCGATGCCCAGACCATTGCTTCCCCCCCGGAAACGCCCGCAGCCGGCCCGGTGGTTGAACCGGTGGTCAAGACGACTGCGGCTTCGGCCGCGATCATTCCGTTTGCCACCGCACTCATGCCCAAGGAGCCGATCATGGCCACTGCCTTCGAAACCACCCAGGAAGCCGTCCGCACCACCGTCGAGACGCTGAACGCCCAGACCGAAACCGCCATCAACAACGGCAAGGCCGCGATGGAACAGGTTGCCGCCAAGTCCAAGGAAGCCGTCGAGGCCAGCATGAAGAGCCTGGACGATCTGAACGACATGGCCCGCGCCAACATCGATGCGCTGATCGCTTCGGCCCGCGTTGCCACCACCGGCGTCGAGCAGGTGATGAACCACCTGACCGAAGTGTCGAAGAAGTCGTTCGAGGACACCACCGCCATGGTGAAGGGCCTGACCGCCGCCAAGACGCCGAACGAGCTGATGCAGATGCAGAGCGACTTCGCCAAGGCGCAGTTCGACAGCGCCGTTGCCGAATACAGCAAGCTGACCGAGATGATGGTCAAGCTGGCTGGCGACGTGATGGAGCCGGTGCAGAACCAGGTTGCCGTCGCCACCGACAAGATGAAGGCCGTGTGGACCGCCAAGTAAGGCGGCTCCAAGCGCCTGTTGCGTGATTGAATGGGGCGGCGGGCCGGATGGCGCGCCGCCCCTTCTGTTTGCGCGCCCCTTTTTTCCATCGGTTTTTTTGCTATACAGGGGGAGATTGGTCCCCTTTCCCCCGAGTCAGGCCTGATGAGCAGCGCGACCCCGCGTGAAGTGATGAGCGATGAAGACCGTGACGCCGGTGGCGGCCGCGGGAACACGGGCGTGGGCCTTGCCACAAGGCCGGAGACGAAAACGGCCAAGCCGGCGCTGTACAAGGTGCTGATGCTGAACGACGATTACACGCCGATGGAGTTCGTCGTGCTGACGCTTCAGCGCTATTTCCGGATGAGCATCGAGGACGCGACGCAGGTGATGCTGCACGTCCACCAGCGCGGTGTCGGGGTGTGCGGCATCTTCACCTATGAAGTGGCCGAAACCAAGGTGAACCAGGTCATCGATTTCGCCCGCCAGCACCAGCACCCGCTGCAGTGCACGATGGAGAAGGAATAGGGCCAACGGATCAGGCTGCGACCTCGCGGCCCCTGCCCTTCACCGCCCCCTGCGTTAAGGCCGGGGCATGACCCTGCTCCCCAGTTTCCAGCCTGGCCTGCACGCCCTTGTTGTCGGCGCTTCCGGCGGGCTTGGTCGCGCCTTTTCCGACGTGCTGGACGCCGATCCAGCAATCGCCCACGTCACCCGCTGGAGCCGCGCCTCCGGTGTTGATCCCGCCGATCCCGCCAGCCTTGATGCCGCCATCGCTGCCTTGCCCGCACCGCCTGATCTGGTGATCATCACGCAGGGCGTGCTGCACGGCCCCGGCCTGGGCCCGGAAAAGGCCAACAGCCAGCTCACGCCAGAGGCGCTGGCCACCAGCTTTGCCATCAACACCATTGGCCCGGCGCTGGTGGCAGCGCGGCTGCTGCCGTTGATGGCGAAGGGCCGCAAGACGGTGCTGGCCGTGCTGTCCGCGCGCGTCGGCTCCATATCGGACAACAGGCTGGGTGGCTGGCACAGTTACCGGGCATCGAAAGCCGCGCTCAACCAGCTGATCCGCACCATGGCCATCGAACAGGCGCGGAAGAACCCCGATCAGCTGCTGCTCGCGCTGCATCCCGGCACGGTGGACACCGGCCTTTCGAAGCCCTTCCAGAAAGGCGTGAAAACGCTGTTCACCCCCGAAGAGAGCGCCCGCCACCTGCTGCGGGTGATCGATACGGCCACCCCGGCACAGTCTGGCCTGCTGATCGACTGGCAGGGCCTGACCATTCCGTTCTGAGCCATACCCATTGCGCAGGGCTGCTGCGACAGGTTCGCATCTGGCATCGCCCGCCGCAGCCCCCATATCCGCCCCACATCCTGTTCACGGAGACACGCACATGCCCAGCTATCTGCACCGCAAGTCCGAAGATCGTGGCCGCGCCGATCATGGCTGGCTGAAGGCCACGCACAGCTTCTCGTTCGGCCAATATCATGATCCCAACATCATGGGCTTCCGCGCCCTGCGCGTGATCAACGAGGACCGCATTGCCGGCGGCGGCGGTTTCCCCACCCACGGCCACGACAATATGGAGATCGTCACCTACATCCTCGATGGCGCGCTGGAGCATCGCGACAGCATCGGGAACGGTGCAGAGGGGGGCGCGGTGATCCGCCCCGGCGAAGCCCAGCGCATGAGCGCCGGCACCGGCATCCGCCACAGCGAATTCAATGCGAGCCCGACCGATGAGGTCCACCTGCTGCAGATCTGGCTGCTGCCCAACCAGCGCGGCATCGCGCCCGGCTATGAACAGAAGACGCTGCCCCCGGTGGCTGCCGGCGAATCCCGGCTGGACGTGGTGGCCGCGCCCGCGGCGCCCGAAACTGCCGTGACCATCCACAGCGATGCCAGCATCACGCGCGCCGTGCTGGCGCCGGGCGGCGCCTTGTCTGCCCCCATCACCCGTGGCAATGCCTGGGTGCAGGTGGCACGCGGCAGCCTGGTGGTGGATGGCCACGCCCTGAAGCAGGGCGATGGCCTTGCCGTGAAGGACGCCACGGCGCTGGCCCTGCAATCGGATGACGGCGCCGAGGCGCTGGTGTTCGATCTGGCCTGAGCCTAAGCCCCGCGCGCTGCGGCAAAGGCCGCCAGCGCGCGGGCGCGGGCGGCTTCGTGGTTCACGATGGGCGCGGGATAATCGCGGCCCAGCTTCACGCCGGCACGGATCAGCGCCACACCCGCCTCCCACGGCGCATGAATGGCCTCATCGGACAGCTTCGCCAGTTCCGGCACCCAGCGCCGGATATAATCGGCCGCACCGAACTTCACGCTCTGCCCCACCGGCGCGAAGATGCGGTTGAAGGGCGAGGAATCGACGCCAGACCCCATCACCCACTGCCAGCCCAGCGAGTTGCTGCCATAATCGGCATCCACGAGGCAGTCCCAGAACCAGCGTTCACCTTCGCGCCAATCGATCAGTTGGTGCTTCACCAGGAAGCTGGCGGCGATCATGCGCACCCGGTTGTGCATCCACCCCGTTGCCCACAATTGCCGCATTCCGGCATCGACGATGGGATAGCCGGTCTGGCCCCGGCACCACGCCCGGAAGCCATCCGGATCATCGCGGAACGGGAAGCGCGTGAAGGCCTCGCGGCCCGGCACGTCGCCGTGGTCTGGAAACTGGTCAATGATGTTCTGCCCGAAATCGCGCCAACCCAGTTCGCGCAGATAAGGCTCGGCCACCGCTTCGCCCACGGCATCGGCAATGCCATGCCAGGCCGCGTTCGGCGAAATCTCGCCCAGCGCCAGATGCGGCGACAGGCGCGACGTGCCTTCCACCGCAGGCAGGTTGCGGGTGTCGTCATAGCGGGCGGCGCGGCGGGCGAAATCGGCGACGCGCGCTGCCGCACCGGCCTCGCCCGGCTGCCAGTCGCTGAAGCCGCCAGCCCAGTCTGGCGCGGTGGGCAGCAGCCGCCAGCCATCCAGATCATCGCTGGCGGCGCCGGCCACATCGGCCCAGCGCACATCGGGAACCGGCAGCGGGCGGGGCGGCGGCATCTGTTCCAGCAGCCGCTTCCACCACGGCGTGAAGATGCGATAGCGCCCGCCGGTGCCAGAGAGCACGCTCGCCGGCGGTGCCAGCGTGGCGCCGTGGTGGCGGGTGACGGCGCCGGCTTCATCTTCCTGCACCAGCGCCCAGGGTTCGTGATGCATGATGGTGTGAACATCGGCGCCAAGCTCCCCGGCCAATGCCTGCACGATCGGGCCAGCGCGGCCCCGGCGCAGGATCAGCCGGCCACCGCGCGCCGCAATGCTGCGGCCCAGGCTGGCCAGGCTGTGGTGCAGCCACCAGCGCTGCGCCGCGCCTGTGCGCCAGCCGCTGCCGAACTGGCCCGGCGTTTCATCATCCAGAACGAACAGCGCCGCCACGGGGCCACGGGCGGCGGCCGCGATCAGGGCGGCATGATCGGCCAGGCGCAGATCATTGCGGAACCAGACAAGCTGGATGGTCATTTCGGCCTCTCGACAGGATGGAGCGCCTGCCGCTAGTGCCAGAGCCGCCTGAAGTCACGCGCGCTCAACAAGGACGCAACACCATGCCGCAACTGGCCTATGTGAACGGTCGCATCCTGCCGCTGGCCAACGCCAGCCTGCACGTGGAGGATCGCGGCACCCAGTTCGCCGATGCCGTGTATGAGGTGTGCGCGGTGCTGAACGGGCAGATCCTCGATTGGCAGCCGCACCTTGTCCGTCTGCGCCGCAATCTCGCTGAACTGGGCATAGACTGGGGCATGGCCGATGGGCCGTTCACCTTGCAGGCGCGCCGGCTGATCGCCGCCAACGGCCACAGGGATTGCATCATCTACATCCAGATCAGCCGTGGCACCGCCCGGCGCGATCACGCCTTTCCGGGCCAGGCGCCGGCCAACGTGGTCATGACCGTGCGACGCTTTGATTTCGGCCAGCGGCTGCGGCAGCTTGAAACCGGCATCAAGGTCATCACCCGGCCCGACAATCGCTGGGGCCGGGTGGACATCAAGACGACCGGGCTGTTGGGCAACGTGCTGGCCAAGCAGGCCGCCCGCGAGGCCGGCGCCTTCGAAGCGTGGCTGGTGAGCGGCGAGACGGTGCGAGAAGGCAGCAGCACCAACGCCTGGATCGTGAAGGATGGCCGCATCATCACCCACCCCATCGGCACCGCCATCCTGCCCGGCATCGCGCGGGACAGCCTGATCCGGCTGGCCACGGCAGCGCAGCTGGTGGTGGAAGAACGGCCGTTCACGCTGGCCGAAGCACTGTCGGCCGATGAAGCCTTCCTCACCTCCACCACCGCGCCGATCCTGCCGGTGGTGGCCATCGACGGGCAGGCGGTGGCCGATGGCAGGCCCGGGCAGATCACGCGCCGGCTGGGCGAACTCGTCTGGAACGAAGTGGCCCGCCAGACGGGCTGGCGGGCCTGAGGTGCGCGGGCGACTGACGTCGCCCGCCTGGGGGACAGGGTGATCAGATCAGCATGTCGGCATCGCCGGCCGGCGGTGCGGGCGGGGCCGGCGGCGCGCCGCGACGCTCGCGCATGCGTTCGCGCCACCCCTGCATGCGCTGCTCCATGCGGCTCTTCATGGCACGCGAATCGGCTGCATAGGCCTTGCGGTCTGCCGGGGTCAGCTTCTGCAGGGCAGCAAGCAGGGCGGCCTGGCGGGTCTGGCGGCTGGCATCGGCCAGGGCGCGTTCCTCGTCCATGGCGCGCTTGACGGCACCGGCATCGAAGCGCTCGGCCTCGACGGCGGCCAGCATGCGTTCGCGCACCGCCTGCACCTTGGCGCGGTTCTCCCGGCGATCACTGCCGCTCATCATCGCCTCGCGCATGATGGCGCGGCCTTCCTCGCTCATCGACGGGAACATCGGGCCGGCGCGGTGCATGCCATGCTGGCCACCATGCTTGCCGGGCATGCCGGCGACGGGTGCGGCAGGCGGGGCGGGCGGCGCGGGCTGCGCCAGCACGGGGCCAGCGGTGAGCGCGCCAAGCAGCAGCGCGCGGGCGATCAGTTTCGGAACAGTCAGTTTCTGGGGGGCATTCATATCAGGTCTTCCTCGGCAGCCGTCGGCGTGAACACTTGGGCGAAGACCAGATCGGTCTCGTCCGCCTCCGCCACGGCCGACGGCGACCGCGTGGAAGCGATGGGGGATGCGGATTCCGGGGCACCCGGCATGGCCAGCCAGCCAGCCGTGGCAATCATCATGGTGAGCGAAGCGGCCAGCAGCGCCGGGCGCCAGCCAAAGGCCGGCCGGGATACCGGCGCCGGCCGTTCCTGCGGCACGGCCGTGATGGCCGTCACATCCACCGCAGCCAGCGCCGGCGTTGCCGCCAGCCAGCCGGCCAGATCGGCATCAAGGGCGCGGGCTTCGGCCAGCGCGGCTGCCACATCGGCATCGCTGGCCGCCAGATCCAGCAGCGGCGCGGCAGCATCGGCCGGCCAGCGCGCCGGATCGGCGCCGTGGCTGGCAATGATCGCAATGGCGGCTTCGGGGGTCAGGGCAGTCACAGGCTGGTCTCGTTCATCATGGTTCGCAATTCATTACGGGCGCGGCCCAGCAATCCCTCGATCGCCTTGGGCGTCGTTTCCATCCGGGTGGCGATTTCGGCCATGCTCAGCCCTTCGCCGTGGAACAGGGAAAGCGCGAGGCGCTGGCGGGGATTGAGGCGTGCCATGGCCATGTCCACGCGGGCCTGCCGGTCGGCGGCGATCGCCTGGGCTTCCGGATCGGGGGCGGGATCGGCGATGTCGAAGCCGTCATCGATGGCCTGCACCGGGCGGATGGCGCGGCGCCGATCGAGGCACAGGTTCACAAGAATGCGCCGGAACCAGGCCTCCGCCGTGCCGCGCGCCGGATCAAAACGGTGGCCTTGCGTCCACAATTTCAGGAAGGCCTGCTGGCACACATCCTCGGCCGCGGCGCGGTCCATCAGGGTGCGCCACGCCAGCGCCTGCGCCGGCCGTTCCAGATGGTGCACCAGTGCCGTGAAGGCCGCCGCATCGCCCTGGGCCACGCGCAGCATCAGCGCCGTCGCCATCGACGGGGCGATGGTGGCAGGGCCGATTGCGGGGCCAGATGCGGGCGCGTCCATCTTCATTCACCCCGCATACGCGGGCGCATCGGATTTTCCCCCGTCACGGCTGCCGCACCAGCTGCGCCAGCCGGCCATCAGCGCCAGGGCATGGCGCGCCGCCACCGCCGCCGGATCGCCATAGCCACCGCCCAGCGTGACGGCCATCGGCACGCCGGCCGCCGCACAGGCACGCGCCACCAGCGCCTCGCGCGCGGCGATGCCGGCATCCGTCAGCGCCAGCCGGCCCAGCCGATCGTCGGCGTGCACATCCACACCGGCCTGGTGCAGCACGATGCCCGGCCGATGGCGGCGCAGCAGTGCATCCAGCACCGGGCCAAGCGCCGCCAGATAGGCATCATCGCCGGTGCCATCGGGCAAGCCGATATCATGGTGGGAACGCGCCTTGCGCACCGGGAAATTCTTCTCGGCATGGATGGAAAGCGTGATGACGTCGGCGCGCCCGGCCATGATCTGCGCGGTGCCATCGCCCTGGTGCACATCGCAATCGACGATCAGCACGGATGGCGCCCGCCCTTCCGCCACCAGCCGATGCGCCGCGATGGCCAGATCGTTGGTGACACAATATCCGGCACCGCCTTCCGGGCCGGCATGATGGGAGCCGCCGGCGCCATTGGCGGCCCAGCCGGTGTCGAGCGCGCGCAGCGCCGCGGCAAAGGTGCCGCCGGCCACCAGCCGGGTGCGCCGCGCCACTGCTGCCGTGACGGGCAAGCCGATGCGCCGTTCGATGGCCGGCGACACATTGGCCGTCAGCACCGCGTCCACATAGGCCGGATCATGCACCGCCATCAGCCATTCGGGCGGCATCAACGGCGGATCGCAGCGCTCCACCACCTGCCCGGCCGCTGCCAGCGCCGGCAACAGGGCCTGATATTTCGACATGGGGAAGCTGTGCCCCGGCGGCAGGGTCGGTGCGTAATCGGGATGGTGGAACAGCGGGAGCGGCGCGGCGGCCGCCATCAGCCAAGCGCCCGCGACGCCATTTCCAGCACATCCTTCGACATGCCGGGCGCGGCGATGATGCGTTCCAGCTGCGCCTGCATCAATCCTGCACGGGCTTCATCAAAACGCCGCCAACGCCCCAGCGGCACCGCAAGCCGCGCCGCGCTCTGCGGATTGAGGCGGTCCACAGCGATCAGCTGATCGGCAAGCAGGCGGTAGCCCTCGCCATCGGCGGCATGGAACCAGCGCTGGTTGGCAGCAAACGCCCCCACCAGGCTGCGCAGCCGGTTGGGGTTGGCCAGGCTGAATTCGGGATGGCCCAGCAGCGCCCGCACCTGTTCCAGCACGTCCGGCCGGTTGGCCAGCGCCTGCACGCTGAACCATTTGTCGATCACATCGTGGTTGCCGGCGAAACGCGTGTGGAAATCGGCCAGCACGGCGGCGCGTTCGGTGCTCGCACTGTTCACCAGCGCCGTCAGCGCGCCCATGCGGTCTGTCATGGTGGCCGCCGTGTCATATTGCCGACGGGCCACGGCAAAGGCCGCATCGCTGCCCGCCGTCACCAGATAGCCCAGCGCCACGCTGGCCAGCCGGCGCGCGCCCTTGGCTTCAGGCGTCAATGCGGCGCCGGCATCCTTGTGGGCGTGATAGGCGTCCCACCACAGCGGTTCCAGTTCGGTGGCAATGGCACGGCGCGCGGCCTCGCGACGGCGATGGATGCCCTCCACGTCCACCATGTCTGCGGCATCGCCAATGAACGCCTCGGTGGGCAGCAGCACGGCTTCGCCCTTGAAGGCGGCGTCCAGCCCCGGATCGCTGAGCGTGCCGCGCACCGCTGCCACCAGTTCGGCCGGATCATCATCGGTGGCCAGCACCGACAGGGCCAGTTGCTGAAACGCCTCCCAGCGGGCGAAGGGATCATCGTCGTGGGCGGCAAGGAATCCCAGATCGGCGCGGGCCAGCGGCGCTTCCACCACCACCGGCGCCGAAAATCCCCGGTTCAGGCTGGGCAGCACCGGTTCGGCAACATCATCGAAGGTGAGATGGGTAACCGGTCCGTTGAGACGCGCCACCATCTCTTCGCCCAGGCGGCGGCCGCTGTCGCGACCGATGAGGGCGAGGCGAAAGGGCATCAGCATGGGCTGCTTGTGCCTCTGGCCAGGCGTTGCCGGCACATGCTGGCGCAAGGTGATTTCGACCCGGGAACCCGTCTGGCGGCTTTCCACCGAAATGCGCGGCGTGCCGGCCTGTTGATACCACAGGCGGAAGGCGGAAAGATCGACGCCGTTGGCGTCTTCCATGGCCTTCAACCAGTCCTCGCAGGTCACGGCCTGGCCGTCGTGGCGATCGAAATACAGGTCGGCACCGCGCCGGTAGCCGTCCTCCCCCAGCAGGGTCGCCAGCATCCGGATCACCTCCGCCCCCTTGTTGTAGATGGTGGCGGTGTAGAAATTGGCGATTTCCACATAATGATCGGGCCGGATCGGGTGCGCCAGCGGGCCGGCGTCTTCGGGGAACTGCACGGCCCGCAAGCTGCGCACATCATCGATGCGGCGCACCGCGGCGCTGCCCTGATCGGCACTGAACTGCTGATCGCGATAGACGGTCAGGCCTTCCTTCAGCGAAAGCTGGAACCAGTCCCGGCAGGTGACGCGGTTGCCGGTCCAGTTGTGGAAATATTCATGGGCCACCACGCCGGCCACCGCATCGAAATCCTGATCGGTGGCGGTTTCGGTGTCGGCCAGGATATATTTCGAATTGAAGATGTTGAGGCCCTTGTTCTCCATCGCGCCGGCGTTGAAATCGGCCACGGCGACGATGTTGAATTCATCCAGATCATATTC
>JALOSK010000235.1 GCA_025458465.1 Sandarakinorhabdus sp.
TGATGGCGCGGCGCGGTGCCAAGGAAACAGCGGCGTGACCAAAAGCGGCAGCGGCGCCGGCAACAGCGCGACCACGGGTGCGAAGATGCCGCGCGCCCAGTCGGACAATCCGGCGCTCGATCGGCTGCTGCGTCAGGCCTATGCGCTGCATCCCGAGGAAATCGATCTCACGCTGGGCCGCCTCGAACGGCTGCTTGCGGCGCTGGGCAATCCGCATCACCGCTTGCCGCCGGTGTTTCATGTGGCCGGCACCAACGGCAAGGGCAGCAGCTGCGCCATGCTGCGCGCCTGCCTGGAGGCGCAGGGCTATCGCGTCCATGTCTATACCAGCCCGCATCTCGTGCGCTTCAACGAACGGATTCGCCTTGCTGGCCAGCTGATTGCCGATGATGCGCTGATCGTGCTGCTGAAGGATGTGCTGAACGCCAATGGCGCGGCGCCCATCACCTTCTTCGAACTCACCACGGCTGCGGCCTTCCTGGCCTTTGCCACGGTGCCGGCCGATGCCTGCATCATCGAAGTGGGGCTGGGTGGCCGCATGGACGCCACCAACATCATGCCCACGGCGCTGGTTTCGGGCATTGCCCAGCTGGGCCTTGATCACACCCAGTGGCTGGGGCCAACCATCCTTGACATCGCGCGGGAGAAGGCCGGGATCGCCCGGCGCGGCGTGCCGCTGGTGACAGGCCGCCACCCGGCCGCAGTGACGGCGCGCATCGCCGAAGTGGCGGGCCTTGCCGGGGCGCGGCTGATGATCCGCGGGCAGGATTGGGATGCCGCCGTTTATGAAGGGCAGCTCCATTATCGCGACGCCGCCGGGAAGCTGGCCTTGCCGCTGCCGCGCCTCGCCGGCAGCCATCAGCACGACAATGCCGCGCTGGCCATCGCCATGCTGCGCGCGCAGGACCAGTTGCCGCTGAAGGAAGCCGCCTACCGCGCCGGCATGGGCTGGGTGGAATGGCCGGCCCGGCTGCAACGGCTGGACAGCGGCCCGCTGGCGGGCCTGTTGCCGGCCGGCAGCAGCCTGTGGGTGGATGGCGGCCACAACCCGGCGGCCGGGCGGGCGCTGGCGGAAAGCGTGCGGCCCTTGTTGCAGCCGGGGCAGCGGCTGGTGCTGGTGGCCGGGATGCTGGCCGCCAAGGACGCCACCGGGTTCCTGAAGAATTTCGCCGGCATGGCCAGCGCGCTCTATGCCGTGCCGGTGCCGGGCGGCCATGCCGGGCAGGAACCGGCGCGCATGGCCAGCGCAGCGCAGGCCATGGGCCTTGCCGCCGTCACGGCGCCTGATCTGCGGCAGGCGCTGAAGGCCATCGCCCGCAACAGCGAGGCGCCGCCGATGGTGCTGATCACCGGATCCCTGCACCTGGCCGGCAAGGCGCTGGCGCTGAACGGGGATCAACCCGCCTAGACGCGGCGCACCAGCATCGTCACCATCGCCAGCCACGGCACATCGGCCAGCACCTGCTGGCGGGCGCCGGGCAGGGTGGGCAGCAACTGGATGCGGCTGCCCTCCACGGCGATCAGCCGCCCGAACGCGAAGCGGCCGGCGGGGCGGGGTGCCAGAACATCGCGGTTGATGGCGCGGCTGAACTGGTCTGGCGTCAATCGCTGCGCCCACACGTCGTCGCCGGCGCGATAATCGCCCTGGGCCACCTCCACCACCATGCCCATCAGGCCGGGCTGCGGCTGCGGCGGCAGCAGCGTGCGCGTGCGTTCCGGGGCATCCGCCCCGTTGCCGCCGATGATTGCCACAACCGGCAGATCCTGCCTGTCCGGCAAGGTCACCAGTGCCGAAGCCGGCACATCGAGCGCGGCGGCGATGCGTTCCAGCCAGTCGATGGAAACGGTGCGCGTGCCGGTTTCCAGGCGACCGATCGTCTGGGGTGTGGTGGGGGGCACGCAGGCCGCCGCCACATCGGCAAGCGTGAGGCCGCGTGCCTTGCGCACGTCGCGGATACGGGTTTGCACGAAGCCCTCCTGAAAATAACCTTATAGGTTACTTCTGTCCTACATCCTTGGTGTTGTGCAAGCTTGTTTCCGCAAATTGGTGCCAAAAGGGAGAATCAGATGCCGCGTACCCGTTCGCTCGCCGTTCAACCCGATGTGCCGCCGCCCACCGAAAACCGCCTGCTGGAAACGCGCATCCTGCCGTCGCCCGATGTGGTGGACCGGGCGCGCGTGACGGTGAACCTGGCGGAAAACCCGTTGGCATGGCTGGCCAGGCGGGGTCACATCAGCCCGGCGCAGCTGCTGGCGGCGACGCGGTTGCGCGGGGATTTCCATGCTGCCCAGCTTGGCCCGCGCGTGACGATGCGCTGGGATCCGCTGCCGGCCACGCGGCGCGGCGATGGTGCGCCCGATCCATCAGGCGGCGCGCTGGCGGCCAGGGCGCGTTTCGATGCGGCGGTTGCGGCCTGTGGGCCCGGCCTTTCGGATGTGTTGTGGCGGGTGGTGTGCGCCGGTGAGGGGCTGGAGACGGCCGAGCGTGCGCTGGGCTGGCCGGTGCGCGCCGGCAAGCTGGTGCTGCAACTGGCGCTTGATCGGCTCGTCCTCCATTATCGCATCGATTCGAAGCTGGAGTGAGTTGATGCGCACGATTGCCCCCCGCACGTTGTTGGCGGCCATGTTGATGCCGGCGATGCTGCTGGCCGGTTGCGGGCCGCGCGCCGAATCGCTGGGCCGCGTGACCGGCGCGCCGCCATCGCTGATGCTGTCGACGCGGCTGCTCACCGCCGATGGCAACAGCCTTGGCGAGGTGGAATTGCTGCAGATGGCCGACGGCGTGCAGTTGATCGCCCGCGTGAAGGGCCTGCCGGCCGGGGAATATGCCATGCACCTGCACGCCGTCGGCCGCTGCGTGGGGCCGGATTTCGTCAGCGCCGGCCCGCATTTCAACCCGGAAGGCCGCCAGCATGGCCGCGACAATCCCATGGGTGCTCATGCCGGCGATCTGCCCAACGTGCAGGTGAACGGTTCCGGGCTGGGCGATATCAACATCATGCTGCCGGGCCTGCGGTTGGCCGATGGCGCCGCGCCGTTGCTGGATGGCGATGGCGCCGCCGTCGTGCTGCACGCCCGCGCTGATGATTATCGCAGCGATCCGGCCGGCAACGCCGGTAGCCGCATCGCTTGCGGCGAGATCAAGGGCACCTGAACTTCAGGAGAGAGTGGGGCGACTGACGGGACTTGAACCCGCGACCTCTGGTACCACAAACCAGCGCTCTAACCAACTGAGCTACAATCGCCATGCGCGCCAAGCGGCAGGTAGGCGCGGATAGACGAGGGCGGCCCGGCTGGCAAGACCGGAAATGGCGCAGGTCCGGTTCGGCTCAACGTTGCTAGACGCTGTAATATCCTTACGCTATCAGGCAACGAAACGCCTGCCATCCGGAGCTTGACGATGACCGCCGTGACACCAGCCGCCACCCCGCTCAGCCCGCTGGCGCTGGCGACGCTGGATGCCAGCGCCGCGCCCGGTTTTGACGCGCACGAACAGGTTGTGCTGGTGAAGGATGCCGCCACCGGCCTGCACGCCATCATTGCCATCCATTCCACCCATCTGGGCCCGGCGGCCGGTGGTGTGCGGCGCTGGACCTATGCCGGTGAGGCCGAAGCGCTCACCGATGCGCTGCGCCTGTCGCGCGGCATGAGTTACAAGAATGCCATGGCTGGCCTGAAGGCTGGTGGCGGCAAGGCGGTCTTGCTGGCCGGCGCGCCCAAGACGGAGGCGCTGCTGGAAGCCTTTGGCGATGCCGTGCAGCAGTTGGGCGGGCGCTATGTCACGGCCGAGGATGTCGGGATGACCGACACCGACATGACGGTGATGGCCCGCCGCACGGCGCACGTTGCCGGCCTGCCGGTGGCGGCCGGCCGCGTTGGCGGCAACCCCGGCCCGTTCACGGCGCGCGGCGTGCTGATCCAGGGCGTTGGCAGCGTCGGCGGCGCACTGGCACGGGCGCTGGCGGCCGAAGGCGCGCGACTGACCATTGCCGATGCCGATCCGGCCCGGGCCGCCGCGCTGGGCGCCGAACTGGGCGCGGCCGTGGTGGCGGGAGACGCCATCCTGCGCGTGGCAGCCGATGTGTTCAGCCCCAACGCGCTGGGTGCCATCCTGGATGAGTCCAGCATTGCCGGACTGGACGTCGCGATTGTGGCCGGCGCTGCCAACAACCAGCTCGCCACGGCCGACGATGGCGTCCGGCTGGCGGCGCGCGGCATTCTGTATGCGCCCGATTAGGTCATCAACGCTGGCGGCATCATCAGCGTGATGGCCGAATATCTGGGCGAGACCAGCCTTGATCGCGTCAACGCCCAGGTGGATGCCATCGGGCCGCGTCTGGCGACCCTG
>JALOSK010000236.1 GCA_025458465.1 Sandarakinorhabdus sp.
TCCTGTGCCGGGGCCAGATCGGCCTCCCACAGTTCGGGATGCGAGGGAAAGGCCGTCCAGGTTGCAGCGTGCGGGGCCCACTCGGCGGGCTGGCGGGCAGTCATTACTTCGCTCCTGCGCGGCTTTGGTCGCGAATGGCACGGAATTCACTGTCGGGCAGCCAGTTCGGCCAATCGCGGCCATTGGCCAGGGTGCGGGCGAATTCGGCGAACAAGGTCAGATCCTGCACCGCGCCGCCCCAATCCCAGTTGGGATCATATTCGTCCGATGGCTGGTGATAGCGATTGTCGACAAAATCCCTGGCGGCCGCCTCCGCCGCGCCCGCCGGCTTGCCGATCAGCTCGCCGCCGCCGATGGCCATCAGCATCGGCACACCCTGGCGGGCCAGGCTGAAATGGTCCGACCGGAAATAGCGGCCCTTTTCCGGCGAGGCCTCTGGCACCTGCCGGCGCCCCTGCGCGGCCGCCAGCCTGATCGCCAGCGCTTCCAGCTCCGACTGTCCAGCGCCGGTGATGGTGAAGCCGTCGAGCGCGCCATTCATCGACAGCACATCCATGTTGACACCGCCAACCGTCCTGGAGAGCGGGAAGATCGGATGCTCGGCATACCAGGCCGACCCCAACAGCCCGGCCTCCTCCCCGGTCACCGCCATGAACAGCAGGCTGCGTTCCGTGCGTGGCGACCGGGCAAAATGCCCGGCCAGGGCCAGCACACCGGCCGTGCCCGACGCATTGTCCAGAGCGCCGTTGCAGATATCATCGCCGCTCGCATCCGCCTTGCAACGGCCAACATGGTCCCAATGCGCGGTGACCAGCACCACCTCGTCCGGCCGCTTCGTGCCGGGCAACAGCCCGACGACATTGTGCGAAACCGACCGCACCACCGTGTTGTCGAGCGTGAGCGAGGCAGTGAGGCCAGTGTTGATGGCGCGGAAGTCGGGCCGCGTGGCGGCCTGTTCCAGCCAGGCCAGATCCTGTCCGGCGCTGGCCAGCAGCCGTGCTGCTGCCTGCCGCGTGATCCAGCCCTGATACTGCAACGCCGGCTGCACGGTGCTGCCCAGATCAAGCCCGATCGAAGGCCGCCCGACGCCGGTGCCGATCACGTGCCACGGATAGCCTGCCGGCTCGTCATCATGGATGACCAGCGCCGCAGCCGCACCCTGGCGCAGCGCTTCCTCATATTTGTAGGTGTAGCGGCCATAATAGGTGATCGCCCGGCCGTTGAACGGCCCCGCGGCCTTGCCCATCGCCGGCGTCCGCCAATCAGGGTCGTTCACCAGCACCAGCACCGCCTTGCCGCGCACATCGACGCCGGCATAATCGTTCCAGCCGCGTTCGGGCGCATTGATGCCATGCCCGACGAACACGATGTCGGACGCGTTCACCGTCACGCGGGCCTGCGGCAGCCGCGTCGTCACTGCAACATCGCTGTTCATCGCCAGCGTCATCGGCCCCTTGCCGCCGGCGATGCGCAGTTGCGCGGATGGATCGGTGGTGATCGACACCATCGGCACCGGCTGCAGCCATTGGCCATTGTAACCGGGCTTCAGGCCGATGGCAGCCATGCGTTGCGCCAGATAGGCGATGGTCTTTTCCTCGCCGGGCGTGCTGGGCGCGCGGCCTTCGAACGCATCCGATGCCAGCGTTTCGACATCGCGCTTCATCTGGGCGACATCAATGGCGGGCGACGGGGCGGCGGCGGTCAGCAGCAGGGCAAGTGGCAGGAGGAATCGCATGGCAGATGCTTGCCAGCCCCGGCCCTGCGACGCAATGTCCCTCATTCAACAGGTGGTTGGCCAGCACCGCCGGCTGGCTTGAAGCCCTGCGCCACCACATACCATTCGCTCGATCCCTTGCGGCTGGCCGGCGGCTTCACATGCTTCACGCTGGTGAAATGGCGACGCAGCGCCGCTGTCAATTGCCCGTCGCCGCCGCCGGCCAGCACCTTGGCCAGAAACGTCCCGCCCGGTCGCAACAGGCGCGTCGCCATGTCCAGCGCCGCCTCGATCAGGCCCATGGTGCGCAGATGGTCGGTCTGCTTGTGGCCCACGGTGTTGGCGGCCATGTCGCTCATGACCAGATCGGCCGGGCCGCCCAGCGTGGTCAGGATCAGCGCTTCGCTGTCCTCGTCGGTGATGTCCTTGATGAACAGTTCGACGCCGGCCATCGGCTCGATGGGCAGAAGGTCCATGCCCACCACGCGTGCCTTCGGGCGCTTTTCCTTCACCACCTGGCACCAGCCACCCGGCGCCGCGCCCAGATCGACCACGCGCTCCACGCCATTCAGCAGGCCGAACTGTTCGTCCAGTTCCTTCAGCTTGAAGGCAGCGCGGCTGCGATAGCCCTGCGCCCTGGCGGCGGCGACATAGGGATCGTTCAATTGCCGCTCCAGCCAGCGCGTCGATTGCGCGCTGCGCCGCTTGGCGGTCTTCACCCGCACGCGCCCGCCGCGCGATCGGCCGCCCGGCCCGGTTGGCGCCCCGCTCATCGCACACATCCCGTCATCGGCCGATCCACGCCCCGTCGCGCGCCATCAGCGTGCGCAAGATGCCTTCCCTTATGCCGCGGTCCGCCACCTTCACCTGGCCGCCCGGCCAGCGGTTGAGGATGGATTCCAGAATGGCACAGCCTGCCACGATCAGTTCGGCACGATCTGGCCCGACACAGGCGATGCGCGCCCGTTCCGCCACGCTCCTGAGCCCGATGGAACGGCACAGCGCCGCCAGTTCCGCTGCCGCCACCGCACAGCCGTCCACGCGTCGCCGATCATAGCCGGGCA
The DNA here is from genome assembly GCA_025458465.1 of Sandarakinorhabdus sp. Taxonomy (GTDB): domain Bacteria; phylum Pseudomonadota; class Alphaproteobacteria; order Sphingomonadales; family Sphingomonadaceae; genus Sandarakinorhabdus. Next base: position 2,779 of record JALOSK010000236.1, read on the forward strand.
GGCCAAGCTGCACGCTGGCCAGCGTGGTGATGGTGCCCGACGTGCCAAGCAATTGCACCTGCCGGATGCCGCGCGCCGCCAGCCGCGCATCGAACCGGTCCAGCCACGGCCCGACTTCGGACAGCATGCGTTCATAGGCATCCAGCCTGTCACTCGCATCGGCCCATTGCGGTTCGGTTTCGGCCAGGCTCACCACACCCCACGGCATGGAAATCCAGTCGAGAATGGCGGGCTGGCCATCGTTGGTGGTGGGTTCCACCAGCATCAGTTCGGTTGAACCGCCGCCGATGTCGAACACCAGCGCCGGCGGGCCATCGGGTTCGATCAGCACATGGCAGCCCAGCACCGCCAGCCGCGCCTCTTCGGCCGGGCTGATCACATCGAGCGCGATGCCGGTTTCCTTGTACACACGTTCGACGAAGGCGATGCCGTTGCTGGCGCGCCGGCAGGCTTCGGTGGCGACATTGCGGGTGAAGCGCACCTCGCGCCGGGCCAGTTTGTCGGCACAGGCCGAAAGCGCAGCAAGGGTGCGGTCCATCGCGGCATCGGAAAGCCGTCCGGACTCCAGCAGCCCTTCCCCCAGCCGCACGACACGGCTGAAGGCATCGATCACGGTGAAACCATCGGGGCCCGGCCGGGCAATCAGCAGGCGGCAGTTGTTGGTGCCCAGATCCAGCGCGCCATAGGCACGCGATCGGCGCTGCGCAAATTGTGGCGCCCGCGTGCGGGGTATCTGGGGATCGATCGCGGCGCGGCCCCCTGCCATCTGGGGCGGCGCGGAAGCCTTGCGGGCCGGCATCGGCAAGTCCAGTTCATTCATCCATCGCCTTGCGCGGCGCCGATGAAGCCGGGCCGAACGCAGCGAAACCTGTCGCCACGCTAGCCATTTCCGCACCCCAAGGCAAATCATGCCGGCTCTGCAAGGGTGCGGGGTGTTGACCGCCGGCCACGGCAAGGCTAAACGGCCGCCCTCGCTGAGCACTGCCCCGTCGTCTAAAGGTAAGACTCCGGACTCTGACTCCGTTAATCGAGGTTCGAATCCTCGCGGGGCATCCAGCGAACAAGCTTCGTCAAATTGATGAGCGCGCCTTGCAGGCCCATCACGCGGTGGGCAGATCCCTGGCCAATTGTTCGCGGCATTGCGCGGCAGCGCTTCGGCCATGAACCAGACGTGGCGCGGCACCTTGTAACTGGCAATCAGGCTGCCGCAGAAACTGCGCAGCGCCGCCTCGTCAAGCTGTTCGCCAGGCTTCAGCACGACGGCCACGCCCACCTCTTCGCCCAGCCGGTGATCGGGCACGCCGAACACGCAGCATTCGGCCACCGCAGGGTGACGGTAGATGGCGGCTTCCACCTCGGCGCAATAGACATTCTCGCCGCCGCGCAGCACCATGTCCTTCTTGCGATCGACGATGTAGATGAAGCCATCGGCGTCGATGCGGGCGATGTCGCCTGTGTGCAGCCAGCCATCGGTGATTGCCGCGGCCGTCGCCTCGGGCCGGTTGATATAGCCCTTGATGACGGCGGCGCCCCGCACCCACAGCTCGCCAATCTCGCCCGGCGGCACCGTGTTGCCGGCATCGTCAACGCACTTGGCTTCATAGGCGGGCATGGCCGGCCCGGCGCTGTCGGGCTTGTCGACGAAGAAGTCGCCGGAAACGGACGTGATGATGCCGCACGTCTCGGTCATGCCATAGCCGGTGCTGGGCCGGGCGCTGGCCACCTTGTCCTCGATCTTGTGCACCAGATCGGGCGGCACCTGCGCGCCGCCGCCCGACATCGCCGTCAGGCTCGACACGTCGGTGGTGGCAAAATCCGGGTGGTTGATCAGTTCACGCGCCATCACCGGCACGCCGCCGATGGACGTCACGCGCTCCTTCTCGATGATGCGCAGCGCTTCGCCGGCATCCCAGCGATACATCAGCACGATGGTGCCGCCGGCCGCCGTGGTGGCATAGGCGCCGCAATTGTTGGCGGTAACGTGGAACAGCGGCGTC
>JALOSK010000237.1 GCA_025458465.1 Sandarakinorhabdus sp.
TATGATCTGAAGGCCAGCGGCATGACGCTGGACCGGTTCTGCGGCGGCGGCATCACCAGCGTGAACCTGGCGGCGGCCCAGATCATGAGCGGCATGGAAGATTTGCTGATCGCCGGCGGCACTGAAATGATGAGCTACACCGCCACCATGGCGCAGGAAGAGCGCGCCGCCGGCCTGCCGCCGATGATGATGGGCAGCGGCAACGCCCGCCTGCAGCGCCACCACCCGCAAAGCCACCAGGGCGTGTGCGGCGATGCCATCGCCAGCATGGAAGGCATCAGCCGCGCCGATGTCGATGCGCTGGGCCTGGAAAGCCAGAAGCGCGCTGCCCAGGCAATTGCGGAAGGCCGTTTCGCCAGGAGCGTGATCCCGGTCTATCGCGAGGATGGCACGCTGGCGCTGGATCACGAGGAGTTCCCGCGCCCGCAAACGACGATGGAAGGCCTGTCTGCGCTGGAACCCAGCTTCGCCAAGCTGGCCGACATGCCGCTTGACCAGAACGGCACCACCTTCCGCAAGCTGATCAACGCCGCTTACCCTGATCTGAAGATCGAGCATGTCCACCATGCCGGCAATTCGTCGGGCGTGGTCGATGGCGCCGCCGCCGTGCTGCTGGCCAGCAAGGCCTATGCCCAAAAGAACGGCCTGAAGCCGCGCGCCCGCATCGTGACGATGGCCAACATGGGCGATTGCCCGACGCTGATGCTCAATGCGCCGGTGCCGGCGGCCCGCAAGGCGCTGGCCAAGGCCGGGCTTACCGTGGACGATATCGATCTGTGGGAAATCAACGAGGCGTTCGCCGTGGTCGCCGAAAAGTTCATCCGCGATCTGAAGCTGGATCGCGACAAGGTGAACGTGAATGGCGGCGCCATCGCGCTGGGCCACCCGATCGGTGCCACTGGTTCGATGCTGATCGGCACCGTGCTCGATGAACTGGAGCGCCGCGACCTGAAGCGCGGTCTGGTGACGATGTGCGCCGCCGGCGGCATGGCGCCCGCCATCATCATCGAACGCGTCTGACGCCATTGCCGGCCCTGCCGACGGGTGGGGCCGGCAATATCCGATGTACGATCTCCTGTCTGGCCTGACCGTGGTGGAGGCGGCGGCGTTTGTCGCCGGGCCGACGGGCGGGCTTTACATGGCGCAGATGGGCGCCACCGTGATCCGTATCGATCCGATCGGCGGCGGCCCGGATTATCGGCGCTGGCCACTGGCGCCGGGGCAGAATGACAGCCTCTATTGGGAAGGGCTGAACAAGGGCAAGCGCTCCATCCAGATCGATCTGTCCCGCCCGGAAGGGCGCGAGCTTGCCGTGGCGCTCGCTGCCGCGCCGGGTGATGATCGCGGGCTGTTCCTCAGCAATTTTCCTGTCGATGGCTTCCTGTCCCACGCACGGCTGGCCGCGCACCGCGCCGATATCATCACCGCGCGCATCATGGGCTGGGCCGATGGCAAGCCGGCGCTGGATTACACGGTGAACGCGGCGGTGGGTGTGCCCGACATGACGGGGCCGGTGGGGGACGCCCGCCCGGTCAACGCCGTGCTGCCAGCGTGGGACCTGCTGGGCGGGGCGTGGGCGGCCTTTGCCCTTGTTTCGGCCCTGCAGCGCCGGCGGCAGACGGGGCAGGGCGCAGAGATACGGGTGCCGCTTTCCGATCTGGCCGCCACTTCCCTGTCGCACCTGGGTTTTGCTGCCGAAGCGCTGCTGATGGGTGACCGCGGCCGGCTGGGCAATGATCTGTTCGGCGCCTTCGGGCGGGACTTTGCATGCGCGGATGGGGCGCGTGTCTATCTGGTGGCGATCACGCCGAAACAGTGGCGTGGGCTGGTGCAGGCGCTGGCGCTGGCCGATGCGGTGGCGGCGGTGGAGGCTGCAACCGCCGCCGATTTCGCCGCCGATGAAGGCGCCCGCTTCACCCACCGGGCTGCGCTGTTCCCGCTGTTCGAAGCTGCGATGGCGGCGCGCACACTGGCCGAACTGGGGCCGTTGCTGGATGCAGCCGGCGTGACCTGGGGGCCGTATCAGACGCTGGGCCACGCCGTGCGCCACGATGCAAGGCTGTTCACCGCCAATCCGCAGTTCCAGGCCATCGCCCACCCCAGCGGCCTTACCTATCCGGCGGCCGGCCCGGCCGCCACGTTGGCCGGCGAAGCGCGTGGGCGGGTGCAGCCGGCGCCGCATCTGGGCGCGGACACCGATGTGGTGCTGGCCGAGCATCTGGGGCTGGACAGCGGCGCCATCGCCCGGCTGCACGATCAAGGCCTGGTGGCATGACGCCGGACGATCTTGCCCACTGGCAGCAATGGGCCGGCAAGCCGGAATGGCGCGAGGAGGTGCTGCACGGCGCGGACGTGCTGCGGATGGCCGAAGCCCTGCGTTGGGATGCCGACGCGCTGGGCTGGCCGCCGCTGGGGCATCTGGCGCTGTTCCTGCCGCCGCCGGGGCCGCGTGGGCCCGATGGCCACCCGGCGCGCGGCGGCTTCTTTCCGCCCGTGTCGTTGCCGCGCCGCATGTTCGCCAGTGCCGATTATCGCTTCCACCGCCCGCTGATTGCCGGGATGCCGGCCATGCAGATGCGGGTGCTGGACCGCCTGACGCCCAAGCAGGGCAGCAGCGGGCCCTTGCTGCTGGGGACGGTGCGTATCGAGATCTGGCAGGAGGGCGAAAAGGCGCTGGAAGAGGTGCAGACGATCGTGTGGCGAGAGGCTGGCGATCCGGTGGCGCTGCCCGCCCCCGCCAGCCCGCCGCCTGTGGGCGATGCCGTGTTCACGCCCGATCCCGTGCAATTGTTCCTGTTTTCGGCGGCCACCGCCAACGCCCACCGCATCCATTACGACCGCGCCTATGCGCAGGCCGAAGAAGCCTATCCCGCGCTGGTGGTGCATGGCCCGCTGGTGGCGGCGCAGCTGCTGGGGCTGTGGGAGCGGCGCCATGGCCCGGCCCGGCAATTCGCCTTTCGCGCGGCGGCGCCGTTGTTTGCCGGGCAGCCCATTGCGCTGACTGCCCGCGATGATGGCTTGGCGGCGCTGCGCTGCGATGGCACCGTGGCGGTCACTGCAACTGCTTCTGCAAAGGGTGGGTGAAACCGATGGATGCCGAAACCTTCGCGCAGCTGGAAGGCCAGTTGGCCCGCTATGTCAGCGAGCGGCTGATCCCGGCGGAAGACATGGTGGAAGAGCTGGACGACATCCCGCCCGACATCATCGATGAATTCAAGGCGATGGGCCTGTTCGGCCTGTCCATCCCCGAATGCCACGGCGGCCTGGGCCTGACTATGGCGGAAGAAGCCGCGCTGGTGCGCATCCTGTGCCGGGCCAGCATCACCTTCCGCAGCCTGATTGGCACGACGGTGGGCATCGGCAGCCAGGGGATCATGATCGACGGCACGGCGGCGCAGAAGGCCGAGTGGCTGCCGAAGTTTGCCAGCGGCGAGGCGATTGCCAGCTTCGCGCTCACCGAACCCGGCGCCGGATCGGATGCGGCGAGCCTGCGTTGTTCGGCGGTGCGGGAAGGCGATTTCTACCGGATCAACGGCACCAAGCGCTATATCACCAACGCCCCGCGCGCCACCGTCTTCACCCTGATGGCCCGTACCGAGGCGGACGTGAAGGGCGCCGCCGGCATCAGTGCCTTCATCGTCCCGGCGGACACAGCGGGCATCACGCTGGGCAAGCCCGACCGCAAGATGGGCCAGCGCGGTGCCAAGACCTGCGACGTGATCCTTGAAGACGTGATGGTGCCGGCTGCCAACATCATCGGCGGCGAGCCCGGCAAGGGCTTCCGCACCGCCATGAAGGTGCTGGATCGCGGCCGCATCCACATTGCCGCCGTGGCGCTGGGCATGGCCGATCGGCTGCGGGAAATGGCGCTGGCCTATGCGCAGGAACGCGAACAGTTCGGGCAG
>JALOSK010000238.1 GCA_025458465.1 Sandarakinorhabdus sp.
TCGCTTTGCAGCCCGCCCCGGCGCCGTTAAACGGCGCTCTGCGAGGACGAATCCAATTCAGCAGGGGTAAATTCCATGTCGCTTTCGTTTGAAGGGCGCGTTGCCATCGTCACCGGGGCCGGGGGCGGCCTGGGCCGGGCCTATGCGCTGGAACTGGCGCGCCGCGGCGCCAAGGTGGTGGTGAACGATCTGGGCGGCGCCCGCGACGGTTCTGGAGCGTCGCTGTCCGCCGCGCAGGCGGTGGTGGACGAAATCGCGGCCTTTGGCGGCGAGGCCATGGCGAACGGCGCCAGCGTCACCGACATGGCGGCGGTGGAAAAGATGGTGGCCAACGTCAAGGAACGCTGGGGCCGCATCGATATCCTGATCAACAACGCCGGCATCCTGCGCGACAAGACGTTCGTGAAGATGACGCTGGATGATTTCCGCACCGTGCTCGACGTGCACCTGATGGGCAGCGTGAACTGCACCAAGGCGGTGTGGGAGATCATGCGTGAACAGGCCTTCGGTCGCATCCTGATGACCACCTCGTCCACCGGCCTTTATGGCAATTTCGGCCAGGCCAATTATGGCGCCGCCAAGCTGGGCCTGGTGGGCCTGATGAAGACGCTGGCGCTGGAAGGCGCCAAGTACAACGTCCACGTGAACACCATTGCGCCGCTGGCCGCGACCCGCATGACGGAAGATCTGATGCCGCCGGCCCTGCTGGAAAAGATGGGCCCGGAAACCGTGGTGCCGGCCGCCGTCTACCTCGTGTCCGACGAAGCGCCGACCAACGTGATCCTCAACGCCGGCGGTGGCGGCATCGAGCGCGCCTATGTGACGCTCACCCGCGGCATCCATCTTTCCGACGCGGAATTGACCGCCGAAACCGTGGCCGAACGCTTTGCCGAAATCAGCGATCGCACCGGTGAGCTGGTGCCCGACAATGGCGGCGCGCAGGCGCAGGTTGCCCTGGGCGGCGCCCGCTGATTGAGGAACGCGATCTGGACGCAGCGGTGGCGGCCGGCGTGCTGGACGCCGCCACCCGCGAGCGTCTGGTGCTGTTCGCCCGCGATCTGAAGCGCGGCACGGCCGGAGCAGACGAGGAACAGTTCCGCCTGCTGACCGGCTTCAACGACATCTTCGCCGCCATCGCCATCGGCCTGTTGCTGGTGGCGGTGGCCGGCGTGGCTGCCCAAGCATCCCAACTGGTGGCGGCGCTGGCGATTGCCGGGGCGAGTTGGGCGCTGGCCGAATTCTTCACCCGCCAGCGGCGCATGGCGCTGCCCAGCATCCTGCTGCTGCTCAGCTTCGTCGGTGGCACTCTGGCGGCGACGCTGATTGCCCTGTCTGGTGCGGCCATCATTTCGCCCGGCCGGGTTGATACGCTGGTGCTGGTGGCCGCCTGCCTGGCCGCCGTTGGCGCGGCGGCCCTGCATTGGCGACGCTTTCGCGTGCCGATCACCATTGCCGCTGGCGCGGCCGCGGCATCGCTGGCGATTGTCGGCACGGCGGGCGGGGTGATTGGCCCGGCCTTCGGGCTGGTGGGTGTCGATGTCACGCCGGCCCTGTTCCTGATCTGCGGCATGGGCGTGTTCACGCTGGCCATGTGGTACGACAGCCGCGATCCGGCCCGTGTCACCCGCCGTTCCGATGTGGCGTTCTGGCTGCACCTGCTCGCGGCCCCCATGCTGGTGCATCCGTTGTTCACCGGCACGGGGCTGGCGTCCAGCAGCAGTGCGTTCGGGGCCACGATCACCGTGGTGGCGTTCGGCTTGATCACGCTGGTGGCTCTGGCCATCGATCGCCGGGCGCTGATCGTTTCGGCGCTGGGCTATGCGATCTTTGCAGTGCAGGCGCTGGTTGGGCAGGGCGGGCAGAATGCGCCTGTCTCCAGCAATGGCCTGCTGATCATCGGGCTGGCGCTGGTGTTCCTGTCGGCAGCGTGGCGGCCATCGCGCGCCTTGCTGCTGCGCCGGCTGCCGCAAGGCTGGCGCGCCAGCCTCCCGCACGCGGTGGTCTAAGCCTCGATCGCCTTCAGCAGCCGGCGTTCCAGAACGGCCAGTACGCTGGCCAGATCGTGCCCGCGCTTCAGCACCACGCCGCCTTCGCCGTGCAGCACCCATTCGCCCTGGCGGTGGCGCAGCGCCGGATCCTTCACCAGCCGCACTTCGGGATTTTCCGCCGATCGCCGAAACGCCGAGAAACTCGCCTGCTTGGCGCCCAGCTCCAGCGCGTAATCGCGCCACAGGCCGGCGGCGACCATGCGCCCATACAGCGACATGATGCGGTCAAGCTCGATTCGGGTGAAGGCCACCTGGCGCACGGCAGGGGCAGGGGGCAGCGGGATGATGTTGCTCACGCGCCAGATGTGGCGCGCGGGCGCGTTCAGGTCAACGTGCGCCGGTGGCGTCCCGCGGCCGGCGCTCTTCCTCGCGCACCAGTTCGTCCAGCCGGGCCTTCAGCACCTCGATCTCGCAACGCAGCAGCTCCAGCTTCTGGGTTTCCGGATCGAATTTCTGCGCGCACGGCGTGCCATAGGGCAGGAACGGCTTCACATAATCTTCCGCCGCCATCACCACCGGCTTGGCCGGGATGCCAACCATGGTTGCCCCTTCGGCGACATCGCGCGTGACAACGGCGTTGGCGCCGATGCGGGCATTGGCGCCAACGGTGATCGGCCCCAGCACCTGTGCGCCCGAACCGATGATGGCGCCGTCCAGGATGGTGGGGTGGCGCTTGCCGCCACGGCCGCCGGCCGGATCGGTGCCGCCCAGCGTCACGCACTGATAGATGGTGACGTTGTCACCGATCTCGGCAGTCTCGCCGATCACCACGAAGCCGTGATCGATGAAGAAGTTGCGGCCGATGCGGGCGCCGGGGTGGATGTCGATGGCGGTGAACAGGCGGGCGATGTGGTTCACCAGCCGTGCCAGGAAGAAGAAGCGCAGGTTGAACAGGCCGTGCGCGATGCGGTGCAGGCCCAGCGCCCAGACGCCGGGATAGGTGAGGATTTCCCAACGCGAACGCGGCGCCGGATCGCGCTGCTTTACCGAGTCCAGAAAGGCAATAAGACCCATAGAATCTCTCCGACAGGCGCTGCGCTGCCGATTTTGAGCATCACTTAATCCCGATCGACGCAAAAGGCCAGCCTTCACGTTTGAAAGCTGGCCTTTGCCATGGCTCGCCGCGGCGCCCGTGCATCGACGCCGGCAAGGGGCAAACGGGCCTGCTGCCGCTGGACGTCGGCACCGTTTAGGGATTGACAATCTTTGGTTCAGTATTTACCAATCATTAAGCATGTCATGGCGTTCCTGCTTGTGGCTGCGTAGTGCAAGTGTTTGGTTTAGGTGGGGGAATAGTCATGACATTCAAAACATTGGTTCTCGTGTCGGTTTCGGCACTCACGTTCGCGGCCAGCGCTGGCGCAACGTCGTTCACGCGCACCTCGCCGAGCGGCGGCGCATTGCCCGGCGGCGTCACCGAAGTCGGTGGCATCGTGCTTGATCTGAAGGGCGCCAACGGCGTCCGCGTCGTCAGCCAGCTGGCGGCGTCGTCGCTGTTCAGTGGCTTTGCAAATGGCAACCCGCAAGTCATCGGAACCCAGACGGGCTTCACCGCCGCAACCTTGTCGGCTCTGGGGGGCGGCCTTCAGTCCGCCTCGGTGCGCGTCACCCTGTTCGATGGTGATACCGCGCCCGGCGATTTCGATTTCAACGAGAACACGTTTTTCCTCGATGGCATCAACTTCGGCAACTGGAGCGCCGTTGCCACCGAGCAGACCGACAACACGGGTCTGAGCTCGCTGGGGTTTGGCACCGGCTTTGGCAACAACATCCTGTCGACGGGCTTCTTCGGCAACCGTTCGACAATTTCTACGACTTCACGCAGGGTGTTGATGGTGGCCTGATCGATGTTGGCCAGGGCCCGATCGTCGTCGGCCCGGGTGTCCCTGAGCCGTCCAGCTGGGCGATGCTGATTGCCGGCTTTGGCCTGGTGGGCGCTTCGATGCGCCGCCGTGCCCGGGTCGCTGCCGTCGCCGGCTGACGACACGCGCTGAAACGCAAAAAAAAAGGCCCCCGGCCATCGTCCACAGGGCGATGGCCGGGGGTTTTTATTTCGACATGGTCCTTGAACGCAGGGTGCGACCGCTTCATGTCGCAAGACTGTCGGTTGTGCCCGACTGGTGGACACAACGTGTCTGTCGCAAAGCGCGGCCTTGCGATGGTCAGTGTCGGATCAGAGCGCCTGAAGCGTCCGCGCCACGGCGTGCACAACGGCAGCGATGCGCACCGAAGCCTGGATCTTGTCGGCGCCCACGCCGTGCTGGGCCAGCACCTTGTCGTGCGCGTCGATGCACATGCCGCAGCCGTTGATGGCC
>JALOSK010000020.1 GCA_025458465.1 Sandarakinorhabdus sp.
CCATGATCGTCCGAACGCACGGCATAGGGGCGGAAATCATTGTCCTGATGCCCGTCGAACACGGCATAGAGCGTGCCCTCGCGGGTTGGCGACCAGGCCACCATGCCCACCCGCATCTGGGCCGGCACGCCGGGGAAGCTGGCCGATTTCTGCCAGGTGCGGCCATCATCGCGGCTCACCTGGATCAGGCCATCATCGGTGCCCGCCGCCAGCAGGCCATTGCGCAGCGGCGATACCGACAGCGAATGGATATTGCCATAAAGCGCCGTGCTGGCGTGCAGATCGATCGCGTCGCTGGGCTGCACCTTGCCCTGCAGGGGCAGCTTGTCGCGGCTCAGCTGGCGGGTGAGATCGGGGCTGATCTGTTCCCAGTTGTCGCCGCGATCCCGGCTGCGGAACACGACATTGGCGCCGAAATAGAGCGTCCTGGGATCGTGCGGGGAGATCACCAGCGGCGCGCTCCAGTTCCAGCGATAGGGCGGATGTTCACCCTGCTGCGGCTGCCAGGGCTGGATGCGCTTCTGGGCCTGGCTCTTGCGGTTGGTGCGCACCAGACCGCCATATTGCGACTGGGAATAGATGATGTCCGGATCGGTTGGATCGGCCACCGCATAGAAGCCGTCACCACTGGACAGGAAGGTGAAATCCTCGTTGGCGATGCCGTCGTCGAACCGGGTGCCGATGGGGCCGCTCCATGATCCGTTGTCCTGGGTGCCGCCATAGACGTGGTAGAACGGCTCCTGCATGTCGACGGCAACGGTGTAGAGCTGCATCAGCGGCAGGTTGGACTGCCATTCCCAGCGCTTGCCTTCGTCCCGCGTGATATACACGCCGCCATCGTTGCCAACCATCATGTGGCTGGAATCCTTGGGATTGATCCACAGGGTGTGATTGTCCCCGTGCACCTGCCCTTCAAGGATGTTGGCAAAGTTGCGGCCGCCATCATCGGAACGCAGCAGCGGGGTGACCGGCACATAGACACGATCGGCGTTCTGCGGATCGCAGAAGACCTCGCCGTAATACCAGTGGCTCTGCACCGACGCATTGCGCCGTTCCCACGACATGCCGCCATCGCTTGACCGGAAGGTGCCGCCATCCGGCCCCACGGCCGTGGCATACATCACCGAAGGGTTGCTGGCGCAGAAGGTCACGCCCACCCGGCCAACCGGCGTGGTGGGGAAGCCGTTGCCAACCCGGGTCCAACTGTCGCCGCCATCGGTGCTGCGCCACAGGCCGCCTTCGGCACCGCCGCCCAGCATGCTCCACTGCCGCCGTTCGCGCTGGAAGGTGGCGGCATAGAGGATGTCGGGATTGTCCGGGTGCATCGCCACCTCGACAACGCCGGTGAACTTGCTGGGCCGCAGCAGGCGGGCCCAGGTCTTGCCGCCATCGCGGGTGCGATAGAGGCCACGCTCCTCGTTCGGGCCCCACAGCGAGCCGAGCGCGGCAACATAGACGGTGTTGGGATCCTTGGGATGCACGAGGATGCGCCCGACATGGCGGCTTTCCTTCAGCCCCATGTGCTCCCACGTCTTGCCGCCATCGCGCGAACGGTAGACGCCATCGCCGAACTGCGAACTGCGGACATTGTTCTGTTCGCCGGTGCCGATCCAGATCGTGTCGGGATCATTGGGATCAAGCGTCACCGCACCCAGCGAGATGGTGCCTTCCTTCTCGAACACCGGCGCCCAGGTGGTGCCGCCGTTCACCGTCTTCCACAGCCCGCTCGACGCGCTGGCAGCATAGATGATGCGCTGGTCGGTGGGGTGGACGGCAAAGCGGGCGATGCGGCCGCTGGACATCGCCGTTCCCACTTCCCGCCACGACAGGGCGGCCAGATCCTGCGCGGTCAGCCCGTCCGGGGCGGCCGCCCAGCCTGCCGTCGCCAGCAGCAGCGCGGCGCCGGCCGTGGTGGCGCCAAGGCCAAGCCGCCGTGCAAAACGCAGCGGCGCCATCAGGCGGGTGACAGAAGCAGTCATATCGGCACATCTCCCTGAAATTGGTGGCGACAGCACCGAACGCCTGCCGCCGTCGCGGGTCTGCGGCAATGGACGTGCCACTGCCGCAGACCGCAACCGCCGGACGATCAGAAGCGGAAGTTGGCCCCCACGAAGATGAAGCGGCCAACCGCTTCATAGACGCCCGAGACCGTGTTGCCTTCCACGGTGAACGACGGCGACGGCCCGAATTGCGGCACTGTCGGCGGATCATTGTCAAGCAGGTTGCGCACGCCGGCCCGGATCTGCGCCTTGCTGGTGATGTTCCAGAAGGCGGTCAGATCGATGTAGCTTTCGGCGTTGAGCCGTGCGCCGGTCCAGTTCGCCCGCCCGGCGTCGGTCCAGGTCACCGGCACACCGGTGGTCGGGTTGATCGAGAAGATGCGATCCACCGCCGACTGGTAGCGCCAGTTCACCGCCAGATCGACGGTCCACGGCGTGCGCCAGGTGGTGGTGAGCGAGTGGCGATAGCGGAAGCGCGGCAATTCGCACTGCAGATCATATTTGCCGACGCAGTTGGTGGTGATGGAACCGACCACCGGGTTGGTCTTGAAGGTGAACAGATAGGTGGCGGCATAGTTCCAGTTCAGCCGGCCCAGCTTGCCGATATCGTGGCCATAGCTGATCTGCGCATCGAGGCCCGACGTCGACAGGCCGGCGATGTTCTGGGTGCGTTGATCGACGAAGGACGGTTCGGCACCGCGGAAGGTGAGCGAGCCATCCGGGCCGCGGAAGATCAGGTTGCAGAACTGTGGCTCGCCGGTGTCGAGGCAGCGTTCGATGGTGAACACCGCCGGCACCGTGCCCACTGCGCCCTTCACGCGAATGTTGAAATAGTCCAGCGAGATCGACAGGTTGCTGATGAACGTCGGCTGGAACACCGCACCCAGCGTGACCGTGTCGGCCACTTCCGGCTGCAGATTGGGGTTGCCGCCGGTGCGGATGTTCACCTGCGCACCCGATGGCGGGATGGAGCCATAGAGCGCCGGCGTCACCCCGGTGCGGATGCACTGGTCAAGCGGCCGGGTTGGCGGGTTGCTGCCACCGGCAAAGCCGGCGCAGGGATCGGAGACGTTGGCCAGGCCGGTGTTGACCGGCAGGAACAGCTCCAGGATGTTCGGCGCGCGGATGGCGCGCTGATACTGGCCCCGCAGGCGCAGTTCCTTCACCGGCGCCCAGCTGAGGCCCAGCGCATAGCTGACCGGCGAGAAATTGCCGCCCCGCTGCCCGGTGAGATTGTTGCGTGACTTGTATTCCGAACGCCGCACGGCGCCGGTGAACGCCAGCGAGTCGAAGAAGGGCTGGCCCTGCACCAGCGGGATCGAGGTTTCCGCGAAGATTTCGGTGACTTCGGTCTGGCCGTCACCGGGCAGCAGCGCGCCGGCACCGGCCAGCAGCTGGCCCGATGATGCCGTGGCATCCGGGCGGGTGACCAGCCGTTCCTTGCGATATTCGGCGCCGATCAGCAGCGAGATGCCATCTTCGGCCCACGGGCTGGCAATGCCGAACGCACCCAGATCGGATTGCAGCGTGCCGCCGAACACCGTCTGGCTGGTTTGGCCGCGGGTGAGCGTGGGCGTGTCGAGATAGGCAGCCAGGCGCGGATCGTTGGTGCCGTTGGGGTTGTAGTTGGTGATGAACGGCACGCAGTTGCGATCGGTGCCCTGCACCGCCACACGGCACGCCGGCTGGCCGGTGGCCGGATCAGTGACGATGTCGAGCGCGTTCAGCAGCGGCGTGCGGGTGACATTGTTGGTCTGCACGCGATCGAGGCTGGTTTGGGCCCACTGGCCATAGACATCGAACTTCACATTGTCGACGATGTCGCCCTTCACGCCATAGACGGTGCGGAAGTTGGTGAGCGTGCGATCATCGGTGCGCGGGCCACCTTCCACGAAGCGGCGCTGCACCTGGGCCTGCACATAACGGTCACCATCCGGGTCGCGCGGCCACGGACCGGTCAGCGAATCGCTGCCGCAGAACAGCTGGCGCTGCTGCGTGGTGAGCACCGGGTTGTCGCAGTTCAGCCGGTTGATTTCCGAACCGAAGCCGCCCGACGGCGCGATGATCTGCGGCGATTGCGACTTGGTGAAGCCGAACTCGGCATAGGCTTCGATGCTGTCGGTGAGATTGTAATAGCCGCTGAAGCCGGCATTGATGCGCGTCACCTGGCGGCGCAGCGGGTTGAAGGGGTTGAAGTTGAAGGTGTTGGCACCATCGCGCAGAGTGCCGTCCGGCTGCAGCGCGAAGCTGCCCGACGTGCGCGGGTTGCCATTGGCATCAAGCAGGATGCTGCCATCGGGATTGCGCAGCGGCACGGCGGTGGTGCTGCCCGGCGCAAACACCGGGTTCAGCACGAAGTTGGTGGGGAACGGCCCGGTGGTGGCGCCGATGCAGGTGGCATCGCTGTTGGCGAACAGGCCGAGCGCGCACTGCGAGAAGTCACGCTCCGACTGGTTGAGGCCATCATTGCGCAGATAGCGGACATAACCGGTGACATTGCCGCGGCCGCCTTCAAGGGAGGCGCCGAACACGGCAGAGACATCAACCGTGGGGTTGCCGGTGTCGCTGCCGGTTCGCGGCGTGATGCCTGCCGCCACCAGCCGGCGCTGGGCATCGGGGCTGTTGTTGTTGGACTGGTTGAAGCCGAACAGCCCGTCGATCTCGAAACCGACGAAGTCGCGCTTCATGATGAAGTTGGCCACGCCGGCAACGGCATCGGAGCCATAGACGGCCGAAGCACCGCCGGTGACGACTTCCACGCGCTGGATGAGCTGGGCCGGGATCAGGTTGATGTCCGATGGATAGCCGCCGGGTGTCGGTGAACCGGGCGGCAGGCGCTTGCCATTGACCAGCACCAGCGTGCGGATCGAGCCAAGGCCGCGCAGATCGAGCGTGGAGGTGCCGTTGGCGCCGTTGGCAAAGCTGGTGTCCTGCGCGCGGGTGAAGGCCGGCAGCGTGTTCAGCAGGTCGATGGTGTCCACCGCGCCGATGACATCGAACGCCTGTTCGGTGACCGTCTGCACCGGGCTGGACGAGGTGACATTCTTGGAAGTGAGGCGCGTGCCGGTGACGACAATGGTTTCGGTGTCCTCGGCCCTGTCAACCGCCGCCTCGGCCCGCGGGCCGGCCGCTTGCGCCTGCTGCGCGAAGGCCGTGCCGGTGGCAAGCGCCGCCACGGCCGACATGATCGTTGAGGACATCAGGAATCGACGTGCTGTAGCTCCCCGCATCTGTTCACTCCCCGCTTTGGCAGCCGGTGTCCGCCGGCGTACCCTGAAAGACCCGCTACGGCGCAATGTGCGCAGACCAGAAACGCTATCCCCTTTGCGCACCGGTGTTCGCCATGTGAACGCGAAATTCCGGGTGTGTCAAGGGTGTGACGGGGCGTGCACAGGGCAGGGACTTCGACACATGAAACAGGCCGAGGCGTGACGAACAAACGCATCACCTAAATAAATGTTATTTTAGCATTTTCTGGAATTTTGATGGAACAAGTCGGAGATGACTGCTGGCTGGATTGCCGGCTGGCCGACGCCCCGAAATGCGCCGCGACGATCCATGCTGTCTGGCGTGCAATCCGTGCGTAGAGCGCACGCGCTGCCGACATGCAGTCGAAAGATGAGTCGATCCTGTTCCCGGCGCCGCACCCTGTTCGCAAAGCGAACGCAGCCGGCACCGTCAGATCAGCGTTTCCAGCCTGGTGTTCATCACCAGTTCCGCCACCGATGAACTGTTGGGCAGGCGCAGCAGGAAGGCCACCGTTTCGGCAATCGTGTCGGGTGCGATACGGTCCTGGCGCGGGGTCACACCGGGAATGCCGGCGATCAGATCGGTATCGACCGCCCCGGGGCACAGGGCCGTGGCGCGCACGCCCTGCTCCCAACCGGCAAAGCGCGCCGCCTGGGTGAGCGCCATGACGGCATGCTTGCTCATCGTGTAGGCGACCGAGACGCCGGGACGGTAGCGCTTGCCGTCGGTGGAGGCGATGTTGATGATGCGGCCGTTGCCGGCCTGTGCCAGGTGCGGCAGCGCATGGCGGATCAACCGGAACGGCGCCTTCACGTTCACCGCCCACACGGTATCCAGCACCGCCTCGTCGCCGCTGCTGAAATCGAGCTGCGCCAGGATGCCGGCATTGTTCACCAGCCCATCGATCCGGCCGAAGCGGTCGGCAGTGGCCGCCACCCAGGCGGCGGCGGTTTCCGGCGCCAGCGCATCGAAGGGGTGCACAAGGGTGGCATCGGGCGCGAAGCCGCGGGCATCGAACCGGGCGACATCACGCACGCCCAGCGACAGCCGATACCCCTCGCCGGCCAGCCGCAGCGCAATGGCGCGACCGATCCCGCGCGAGGCGCCAGAGATCATCACCACCCGTTCGCCGGGTTCCAGCATCTGTGCAGGCCTGGCCGCGTCCATGGCCTAGAACAGCCCCTGGTAGACACCACCGTCGATGACGATGTTCTGCCCGGTCATGTATCCCATCTGGGCGCTGCACAGGAAGGCGATCAGGTCCCCGCATTCGGCCGGATCGGCAAAGCGCCCGGCCGGCGTCATCTTCAGGCGATCCTCCACGATGGCTTCATAGGTGGTGTTGCCGCGCGCGGCGTGGCCGTGCAGGTTGGTGCGCAGCGCATCGGTGTCGAAGAAGCCCGGCAGCACGCTGTTGATCACCACATTGTCCTTCACAAGCTCCCGCACCATCGATGCGATGGCGCCCGCCAGCCCGACCCGGGCCGCGTGGCTGTGGGCGAAATTCACCTGCGGGAACTTGATGTTGCTCACCGAGATATTGACCACCCGGCCGAAACGGCGGCTGGCCATGCCCGGCACGACGGCGCGGATCAGATCGAGCGGACCATAGAAGTGCGCTTCCATCCAGAAGTCCCAGTCCGCCCTCGACATGGTGCGGAAATTGTCCGGCGTCTGCCGCACACCGGGATTGCAGACGAGAATGTCGGGATCGGGGCAGGCGGCCAGCAGGTCGCGCCGGGCATCCGGCAGACTGAGATCGGCGGCGAAGATGTCCACCTGCACGCCGGTCTCGTCGGCCAGCGCGGTGGCCGCCGCGCGCAGCTGGTCCTCGCTGCGGGCCACCAGCATGAGGTTGACGCCCTCGCGGGCCAGGGCAAGGGCCGCGGCATGGCCCAGGCCCTTGCTGCCGCCGCAGATCAGGGCGCGGCGTCCCGAAACTCCCAGTTGCATGGCGGTCAATCCCCCCTGGCGAACGACGCCGCCAGCAGGTGCGCTGGCACCCGGAAGCGCCCGGCCACATCCTTCAGCTGTTCGCGTTCCGTGGTGATTTCGGCGTGGTTGCCGGTCACCAGCACGGTGGCCGGCAGCAGCTGCGCGTTGTAGCGGGCGGCCGAGGATTCGGTGTAGCCGCCGGTGTCGAGGAAGGCGACGAGATCGCCGCGCGTCAGGGCCGGCATCCGGCGGTGCTTGCCCAGTTCATCGGAATTGCACAGCGGCCCGACCAGATCGACCGTTTCGGTGGCTTCGGCCCTCGCATCGACCACCGGGACGGCGTGATAATACCAGTCCAGCACCGCCGCCCACGAAAGATGGTTGGTGGAAATGTCGAGATTCACCCACTTGCGGGTAGCGCCGGTCTTCACCGCGCCCACCCGGCCCACCGCCACGCCGGCCGGACCGGACAGCGCGCGGCCGGGCTCCAACCGCAGCTTGGGCAGCGGCAGATCCAGCCGGGCGGCCTCTTCCTTTATCGCGGCGCAGCACAGCCGGGCATAATCGTCCGCAGTCGGTGCGCTGGCATCATCGAGCTGGCTGTTGGGCCCGGTTCCATACCATTTGCCGAACGTCCAGCCGCCGCCGATGTCGATGCACGGCGGAATCCAGCCTGCGTGATCGCGCAGGTGGCCCGACCAGGTGATCATCTCGCGCGCCATGACGGCAAAATCGGCCGGATCATTCGACATGCGGGACAGGTGGAAATGGGTTTCCTTCAGCTGCACGCTGGGCATGGCCTGCGCACGGCGCACGATCTCCACCGTCTGCTCGCGGGTCATGCCCCACTTGGTGGAATCGCTCTGCTGCTTGAGCGTGCCGGGGCCGTGCATGGCAACGCCCATGCGGCCGGTCAGCGGTTCCAGATCCAGCTTCAGTCGGATGCCGATATCGGCCACCACCCCAAGGCGCCGGGCGATGACGTCGATGCGGTCCAGTTCGTCCATCGCATCGATGTTGACGCACAGGCCATTGGCGATGGCCATTTCCAGCTCGCTGTCCTGCTTGTTCGATCCGTTCAGAACCAGCGTGCGCGGATCGGTGCCGGCCAGCAGCGCCATGTACATTTCCTGCGCGCCGAAACAGTCGCCGCCGGCGCCCTCCTGGTTCATGATGTGGCGGATGGCCAGCCCGTTGTTGGACTTGTTGGCGAACAGGATTTCCACATCCGGATAATGTGCCCGGAAGGCATCGCGGAAGACGCGATAGGTGTGGCGCAGCTGGTTTTCCGAGATGATGTAGAGCGGCGTGCCGAAGCGTTCCGCCAGTTCGGCGACATCGCAGCCGTCAACCCACAGGTTGCCGTTCGGGCCGATGCCGATGAATTCGCCGAACTGCACGGCATAATCGACCGGGGCAAGCGTGGGGGCCTGCTGCCGGATCCTGCTGTGATGGGTCATGGGCCGTCTCCTTGTTGATCGTGCGCAGCAATTGTCAAAGCAGGCCCAGGGCGGCGAGCCCGGCCTTCAGGCCATCAAGCGGCGGCCCGGCCAGCCGGCGCAGCGGCCGCCGGGGCGTGCCCCCACCGGGCATGCCCATCAGGTCCATGGCGGCCTTGGTGGCGGGATAGAGCGTGCGCCCGCCGCTGGTGAACAGATCGGTGAGCCGGCGGCCCGTGGCCTGCAGCGCGGCTGCCCCGGCAACATCACCGCGGCGCGGCGCGAAATAGAGATCGAGCCCGCCGGTGGGCCAGACATTGGGGAAGCAATCGATGGTGCCATCGGCGCCCAGCTGCACGGCCGGCACCCCGAACACCGACGATGGCCCGCAGAACACCCGCAGCCGTTCCTGCACCGCCAGATGGGTGGCGTGATAATTGTTCCAGTCGCCCGAACTTTCCTTGATGGCGACCACCGGATCCAGATCGGCCAGCCGCGCCGCCAGCGCCGGCGACAGCGCGTTCACCGCGTTGCCGGGGATGTTGTACAGCATGATCGGCAGCCCGACCTGGCCGGCAACATCGGCGAAGTGGGCGAAGATCTCGTCGTCGGACAGCTTGACGAAATAGGGCGGCAGGATCAGCGCGCCGTCGCAGCCGGTGGCTTCGGCGTGGCGCGTCAGGGCGACGGTTTCGTCCACCGTGATCGCACCGGTGCCGACAATCAGGGTGCCGCGCCCCGCCACCGTTTCGCGGGCCAGGGCATAGAGATGCTTGCGCTCCTCGTGGCTCAGGGCCCAGAATTCGCCCGTGCAGCCGCCCACCACCACCCCGGTGGCACCGGCGGCCAGCAACCGGTCGATATTGGCGGCAAAGCCAGCCTCGTCGATGCGGCCATCATCGTGGAAGGGCGTGGTGACCGCGGGCATCGGCCCCTGCCAGTTGACGCTGTTTCTGTCCATTTGCTGCTTCCTCTGAAGGGTCAGGCGCTGCGCGGCGGCGTGGTGTCGGTGATGTCCAGCGCCAGCCGGTGGCCATCATCGGCGGCGAACAGGTGCAGGCGCGCCCGGTTCACATCGAAGGCCACCGTCTCGCCGGCGTGCAGCCGGGGGCCACCCGGAATCCGCGCGGTCAGCGCCAGATCGCCGGCCTCCAGCGCGACGATCGTCTCGTGGCCGGTCGGCTCGACAAGGCGCACCAGGGCCTGCCACGGGCCCTGGCCCACCACGATATCCTCCGGCCGGATGCCAACGGTCACGGCGCAGGGCGCCGCTGCCGCATGGCGGCCGGGCAGATCGATCATCATCGCGCCAATCTGCAACCGGGCGCCGCCACCATCGCGCAGCAAGGTGGCTTCGGCCAGTGCCATCGACGGGGTGCCGATGAAGCCGGCGACAAAGCGGTTGGCGGGGCGATCATAGATCTCGGCCGGCGGCGCGAACTGCTGCAGCACGCCATCCTTCATCACCGCGATCCGCGTCGACATCGTCATCGCCTCGAGCTGGTCGTGGGTGACATAGACCATCGTCTTGCCCAGCCGGCGATGCAGTTCGATCAGTTCGGCCCGCATGTGGGCGCGCAAGGCGGCATCAAGATTGGACAGCGGCTCGTCGAGCAGGAACACGCTTGGATCGCGCACCAGTGCCCGGCCCAGCGCCACGCGCTGTTGCTGCCCGCCCGAAAGCTGCCTGGGCTTGCGATCGAGCAGCGGTTCCAGCTGCAGCAACGCGGCCACCTCGGCCAGCCGTGTCGCCTGTTCGGGCTTGGGAACCCCGCGCTTGCGCAGCGGATAGCGGATGTTTTCCGCCACGGTCATGTGCGGGTAGAGCGCATAGGACTGAAACACCATCGCGATGTCCCGCTCGGCCGGCGGCAGGTTGGCGACATCGCGGCCGCCGATGCTGATGCGGCCGCCGCTGGGCTGTTCCAGGCCGGCCAGCATGCGCAGCGTGGTGCTTTTCCCGCAGCCGGACGGGCCGAGCAGCGACACGAACTCGCCGGATTCGATCACGAGGTCGAGCCCCGGGATCGTCACCGTGTCGCCGAACGCCTTGCGCACCTTGTCGAAAACCACCTGCACCATGGCCTAGCCCTTCACGCCGCCGGCGCCGAAGCCGCTGGTGAGATATTTCTGGAAGAAGGCAAAGATGACGATGAGGGGTACGCTCATCATCACCGAGGCCGCCATCAGCAGCGACCATTCGATGTTGAACGCGGAAATCAGCATGGTCATCACGCCCGTCGTCAGTGGCCGCGCCTCGTCGGAATTCACCAGCACCAGCGCATAGAGATACTCGTTCCACGCCAGGATGAAACTGAACAGCGCCGTGGAAATGATGCCGGGCAGCGCCTGCGGCAGCACGACATCGACAAAGGCGCCCATGCGGCTGGCGCCATCAACCATCGCGGCAGCTTCCAGATCCTCCGGAATGCCGGCCATGAAGCTGCGCAGCAGCCAGAGCGCATAGGGCAAGGCAAAGCTGGTATAGGCCGCGACCAGGCTGGCCAGCGTGTTGGCCAGGCCCAGTTTCACCAGCATCAGATACAGCGGCGAGATCAGCACCACCGACGGCAGCAGATAGGTGAACAGCACCAGGCTGGCGAGCAGTTCGCGGCCGCGATAGGCAAAGCGCACCAGGCTGTAGGCACCCAGCACGGCCACCACGACCACCAGCAAGGTGGTGGACACCGCCACCACCAGCGAATTGCGGAAATATTGCAGGAACGCGGTTTCTTCCAGCACGCGGCGATAATGTTCGAAGGTGATGGCGTTCGGCAGGAAATCGGGCGGCGTGGTGAACAGCTCTGCCTGCGGCTTGACCGAGGTGAGCAGCATCCACAGCAGCGGGAACGCAATCAGCAGCACCAGCGGCCAGGTGACGAGGCTGGCGATGAGCGCGGGGCGTTGCCGGTTCGTCATGCCACCCGCCCCCCGGCGCGCCGCAGATAGGCGAGCATGAACACCAGCATGACCAGCATCATGGCCACCGCGTGGGCAGCGGCCAGGCCCATCTGGTTCAGCCCGAAGGCCTGTTGATAGACAATCAGCGGCAGGGTGCGGGTGCCGTTCACCGGGCCACCGCCGGTCATCAGGTAGATAAGGTCGAACTCCTTGAAATCCCACACCGTGCGCAGCAGGATCACGATGGTGAGCACGTCGCGCAGCTGCGGCAGCGTGATGTCGAAGAAGCGGCTGACAGGCCCGGCGCCGTCGATCCGGGCAGCCTCGTACAGCGCCTCCGGAATGGTCTGCAGACGGGCGAGGATGGCGATCACCACGAACGGGAAGAATTTCCACGCACCCACCACGATGATGCTGAGCATGGCGTTGGGCATGGTGCCGAGCCAGCTGACCGGCGCATCGATGATGCCGGCGGCCATCAGCGCATGGTTCACCACGCCATAAAGATCGTTGAACAGCCAGCGCCACACCAGCACGGCCACCACGGTGGACAGGAAATAGGGAAACAGCACCAGGCTGCGCGCCAGCGAGCGGAACAGGATATTCTGGTGCAGCAGCAAGGCCATGGCGAGGCCGAACAGCACCTGCAGCGTGAGCGTTCCCACAGTCCACACCGCTGTTGTCGCCAGCGCAGACCAGAAGCCGCCGGAACCGAACACCGCGCGATAATTGGCGAGGCCCACCCAGTGGCCTTCCAGCGTGGGCGTGTAGAGCGAGAACAGCGACAGATAGATGGCCGACAACAACGGGTAGACGATGACTGCACCCAGCACCAATACGGTGGGCGCGATCAGCGCCAGCCCCAGCAGGGCATCGCGCCGTTCAAGCCGCGCGCCCGGCAGCGCCGCTTCAGCCACGCATCAGCTCCCGCAGGCGGGCTGCGGTCGCCGCCACGGCCGGACGCGGCGCCTCCCCATCGAGCACCACGCGCTGGACCAGTTCGGCAATGGTGTTGCTGGAGATGATCTCGCTGGCCTTCAGATTGGGCCGGTGCTTCGCCGTTTCCTGGCCCAGATTGTGCCCGGCAGCGGCCGTTCGCGTCATCAGATCGATCTCGGCCGGATAGCGCGCGATCAGCGGGTTGGCGAGATAGGCCGGATCGGCGGCGATGGTCTGCAAGGTGGGCAGCACGTGGCCGGGCGCGGCGTGCAACTGATCGATGTACAGCGGCGGCGCGAACAGCGAGGCGGCAAAGGCCTTGGTTTCGGCCAGGTGCGGCGCGCCCTTCGGGATGAACAGGCAGGGAAAATCGTTGAAGGTCCATGCCGGGATCTCGCGCGACATGGTGGGATAGGTTGTGCAGCTGATGGCGCCGGCAATGCCCGGATTCTGGGCCGCGACATTGGCCAGCACGCGGCCGCCATAGATGCCGGTGGCGGTCGCGCCCGACACGAAGGCGGTCAGGCTTTCGCCCCAGCTGAAGTTCGAGGCGCCGGCCGGGCAATATTCCCGCATCGACTTGAAGAATTCCAGCGCATCATAGGTTGCCGGACTGTCGATGGCGACCTCCAGATCCGGGCTGAACACCTGGCCACCGGCGCGGTGGATGAAGCCGATGAAGATCAGCGAGGTCATGCCGTTCATGCCGTACGGCAGCGCCGCGCCATAGACGCCGCCACCCTGCATGCGCCGGCAGGCCTCGCGCAGTTCGTCCCACGTCGCCGGCGGCGCCGACAGCCCGGCCTTCTGCAGCAGATCCTTGCGATACCAGAACATGTCGACCGCGGTGTTGCCGATGCCGACAGCGCACAGCGTTCCATCGCCGGTGCGATAGATGTCGTTGGCGCCGGGGAAGAAGCGCTGCTCGCCAATGGCCCGGGCCACGTCATCCACCGGTTCAAGCAGGCCGCGCGCATAATAATTCTGCGCCGTGAACGAAGGGAGGTGCGTCACCAGATTGGGCACCTGCTTGGCCGCGAAGGCCGCCGCCAGCTGTGCCGGATAGCCTTCATCGGAGGTCGGTTCGAACACAACGCGGACACCGGGATTGCCCGCTTCGAAGGCGGCGATCTGCGCCCGGTACATCTTCACCTGATCGGGCGCGGCCTGGGGCGACCACCAGCGCAGCGTGCGCCGCCCATCATCGCTGGCGCACCCCGCCGTCAGCCCGAGGCCGGCTGCCGCACCGGCACCGGCCAGCAGGCGCAACGCCGTGCGGCGCGTGGCGGGGGCATTCAGCGCCAACCGCCCTGGCTCAGCCCTGTCTGCCAATCCAACCCCCTTGATGTTGTGCGCATGGCGCCCGCGGAATTTCCCGCCGAACTGCAAGGCAGCGACGAACCGGGCACGCAACACTTCGGAAGCAACCACGCGGAAAAAAGACTCGCGATTTCGAAACACTTGTTCGCCATGCGAACAACCGCCACACGCAAGGCCAGCCGCAGCCGGCCCCTTCAGCCGAACCGCGCCGGCGAAAAGAGGCTGATATCCTCGCCCGGGGCCCGGCCCAGCATCACGTCGGCCGGGCCGACAATGGCCCAAGCGTATAGCCGGCGTCGCCGGGAATGGCGACAAAAAGGCCAGGCACCGACGGCATTTCGCCCAGCACCCCCATCCCGTCCACCGACGTGTTGTTGCCCGCCCAGGTGCGGATGATGCGCAGATCCCCCAGGCGCGGCACGATATGCTGGGCCAGCGTGGCGTTGGCGATCAGGCTGGGCAGTTCGACCTCTGGTGGCCCGTCCGCTGTCGCCGGCCGGGCAGGCCAGCCGCCGCCGATGACGATCTGGCCGGTGCCCAGTTGCTTGAGCGTGATCATCCGGTCTGCGTGCTGGACAAGGTGACCGATCAACGGCGCCGTGGCCTCGGTGATGTTCATGTGCAGAGGCTCGGCAACGGCCGGCACCGCCACGCTGCCCGCAATCGCTTCGGTCAGCCGCCGTGTGCCGGCCGCCGCCGCCAGCACCACCCGACCGGCTCTCACCAGCCCGTGCGATGTGGTGACATCAAAACCCGTGCCGGCGCGCGCCAGGCACTCGACCGTCACGGCTTCGCCCAGCACGACGCCGCGCGCCTGCAGCCAGCGCCGGATCGCGGCATTGCAGAGCAGCGGGTTGAGCTTGCCTTCGTTGGCGCACAATTCGGCACCAACGATCGCCGGGCCGAAATAGGGCGCGATGGCATCCAGCGCACGACGATCCAGGATGGTGACATCAAGGCCCAGCCGCCGTTCACGTTCGGCCTTCAACGCCAGGAAATCCAGCTGCTCCCGGCTTTCGGCCACCATCAGCCCGCCGGTCATCTTCAGGTCGAAATCTTCATTCAGGCTGCGGCCCAGTTCCTGCCAGAAGGCCACGGCCTTGGGATAAAGCGGCAGCTGGCGTTCCATGTTGGGCACATGTTCGGGATAAAGCTGCATGAAGCGGCTCTGCATCTGCACGTGCAGGCTGCCGGCGTTCGATGTGGTGCCGCCGCCACGCCCTTCATCCAGCAGCAGCACGTCGCAACCTTCGTCGGCCAGGAAGCCGGCGACGCACGAGCCCACGATGCCGCCGCCCACGACGAGCGTGCCGATCTCTGCGGGCAGCGCCGTTGCTGCGGGAACGGCAGGCGACGTCACTTGTCCGTCCATGCGGCCAGATCACGGATGGCGATCGGGCGCACCGGCGGGCGCGGCGCAAAGCCGGAACGCTCCGCCTCTGGCCGGCCGGTGGTTTCGCGGATCAGCGCCTCCAGCAGAGGCCTGCAATAGCGGCCCTGACACGGGCCCATGCCGATGCGGGTGGCGCGCTTGATGGCGCCCGCCGCACCTGGCCCGCCGGCGCCGACGCCTTCGGCCAGCACCGCCCGCGCCGTACCGAAGCTGATCTGTTCGCACCGGCACAGCAAGGTCGTGTCGGCCACCGCTGCCATTTGCTGGGGTGGCGCCTGATACACGCGCCACAAGGCCTGCTGA
>JALOSK010000021.1 GCA_025458465.1 Sandarakinorhabdus sp.
CCGATGCTGGAACCGGTATCGCTGGCGCTGGCCCCCGGCACGGTGACGGGCGTCATCGGCCCCAACGGCGCCGGCAAGACCACGCTGCTGAAGGCACTGGCCGGCCTGTCGCGCGGGCCGGGCACCGTGCTGATCGATGGCGAACAATTCACGCCGCACCCGCGCCGTCTGGCCTGGCTGCCGGCCAGCCGGGATGCCGTGTGGCCAATGACCGCCGCAACCCTGGTGGCGCTGGGCCTTGGCCCCGGCGCCGCGCCCGATGCACAGGCCGTCGCGGCAGCGCTTGCCGCCTGTGATGCCGCACCCCTGGCAGACCGCCCGGTGAACCAGCTTTCCACCGGCGAGCGCGCGCGCGTGCTGCTGGCCCGCGCGCTGGTGGCACGACCGGCCTGGCTGCTGCTGGATGAACCCATCGCCAATCTTGATCCCGGGCACCGCCTTGATGTGATGGCGCTGCTGGCCGCCGAAGCGCAGCGCGGCGCTGGCGTCGTGCTGGCGCTGCATGATCTTGATCTGGCTGCCCGCTGCGATCGGTTGCTGCTGATCCACAAGGCCCGGCTGGTGGCCGACGGCACGCCGGCAGACGTGCTGCAGGAACGGCATCTGGCCGGCATATTCGGCGTGACGCGCGCGGCAAACGGCTGGCAGCGCGCCGCAAATGCGCCGCTTGGCGACTGACGCGGCGCCGCCTATACCCGGACCATGCCCAGCTCCGGTCACATCGTCGGTCAACCCCTGCCCCCTTCGGCCAAGGCCACGGCGGCCGCCATGGCGGAACTGCTTGTCGATTTGCGCGAAAAGGCCGCCCGCATTGCGCTTGGCGGCCCGGAAGCCGCGCGCGAGAAACATGTGGCGCGCGGCAAGCTGTTGCCGCGCCAGCGTGTCGAGGCGCTGCTGGATCCGCACACGGCATTCCTCGAGATTGGCCAGTTCGCCGCCCATGATGTCTATGGCGAGGATGTGCCCGCTGCCGGCCTGATCGCCGGCGTTGGCCAGGTTTCAGGCCGGCTGTGCGTGATTGTCGCCAATGATGCGACGGTGAAGGGCGGCAGCTATTACCCGCTCACCGTCAAGAAGCATCTGCGCGCGCAGGAAATCGCCGCGCAGAACGGCCTGCCCTGCCTGTATCTCGTTGATTCGGGTGGCGCCAACCTGCCCCGGCAGGATGAGGTGTTCCCGGATCGCGATCACTTCGGCCGCATCTTCTTCAACCAGGCCACCATGAGCGCGAATGGCATCGCGCAAATCGCGGTGGTGATGGGCAGTTGCACCGCCGGCGGCGCCTATGTGCCGGCGATGGCGGATGAATCGATCATCGTGAAGAACCAGGGCACGATCTTCCTGGGCGGGCCGCCCCTGGTGAAGGCCGCCACCGGCGAGGAGGTGACCGCCGAGGATCTGGGCGGCGGCGATGTGCACACGCGGCTTTCGGGCGTGGTGGACCATCTGGCCGATGATGATCATGATGCGCTGAACATCGCACGGCGCATCGTGGGCACCCTGCCCGCCGCACCGGCCGTGCCGCCGCGCGCGCCGGCCCGCCCGCCGCTGTTCGACACCGCTGAACTCAACGCGCTGGCCCCCATCGACACGCGCGTGCCGGTGGACGTGCGCGAGATCATCGCCCGGCTGGTGGATGGTTCGGAACTGCAGGAATTCAAGCCGCGCTATGGCGAGACGCTGGTGACCGGCTTTGCCAGCATCGAAGGCTTTCCGGTGGGCATCATCGCCAACAACGGCATCCTGTTTTCCGAATCCGCCCAGAAGGGCGCGCATTTCATCGAACTGGCCTGCCAGCGCCGCATCCCGCTGTTGTTTCTGCAGAATATCAGCGGCTTCATGGTGGGCCGCCGGTTCGAGAATGAAGGCATCGCCAAGCATGGTGCCAAGCTGGTGACAGCGGTGGCCTGCGCCGCCGTGCCCAAGATCACGGTGGTAACGGGCGGCAGCTTTGGCGCCGGCAATTATGGCATGTGCGGGCGGGCCTATTCCCCGCGCTTCCTGTGGATGTGGCCGAACGCCCGTATCAGCGTGATGGGCGGCGAACAGGCCGCCAGCGTGCTGGCCACGGTGAAATCCGGCGGCTTCAAGTCGGGACGCGAGGAAGAGGCGTTCAAGGCGCCGATCCGCGCCCAGTATGAACGCCAGGGCCACCCCTATTACGCCAGCGCCCGCCTGTGGGATGATGGCATCATCGCGCCCGAAGACACGCGCGCCGTGGTGGCGCTGTCGCTGGCAGCATCGCTGCAGCAGCCGGTGCCGGAAACCCGCTTCGGCACGTTCAGGATGTGATTGCGCGATGCTTGAAGAAGCCATCGATGATTGGGGCACCGCCCGGTTGACCCTGAACCGGCCGGAGCGGCACAACGCCTTCAATGCCGCGCTGATCGCCGCGCTCACCGAGGCGTTCACCCGGCTGGGAGCCGCGGATGACGTGCGGGCCATCGTGCTGGCCGGTGCCGGCAAGAGCTTTTCGGCCGGCGCCGATCTGGACTGGATGCGCGAGGCCGCCGGCTGGGATGCCGCGCAGAACGAAGCCGATGCGATGCGGCTTTCGAACATGCTGGCCGCCATCAACAATTGCGCCAGGCCGGTGATCGTGGTGGCGCACGGCCATGTGACCGGCGGCGGCGTTGGGCTGGTGGCCTGCGCCGACATGGCGGTGGCGGTGGACGGGACGCAGTTCCGGCTGTCGGAAGTGCGGCTGGGCCTCACGCCGGCCACCATCTCGCCATTCGTGATCGCGAAGATGGGCGCGGCGGCGCGGCGCTGGTTCCTCACCGCCGAGGCTTTCGGTGCCGAAGATGCCCGCGCCATGGGCCTTGTGAACGAAGTGGCCATCGATGCCGACGCCGCCGAAGCTGTTGTCGCCCATTGGTTGACCCACATCGGCCAAGCGGCGCCGGGCGCCGTTGCCGATGCCAAACGGCTGGCGCTGGACTTCGCCGGGCAGCCGATCACCGACGAACTGCGCCAGGAAAGTGCCCGCCGCATCGCCGCACGCCGGGTCAGCGCGGAAGGCCGTGAAGGCATCATCGCCTTCCTCAACAAGGGAACACCATCATGGGTGCAGGAATGAAGCCGCTGCTGGTCATGGCGCTGCTGCTGGCCGCCCCGGCAGCCGCCAATCCGGAAGCCGAAGTGCTGGCGGCCACCAATGCCTTCATGGCGGCACTGAACAAGGGCGATGCCAACGCCGCCGAGGCGATGACGCATCCGGCGCTGACCATCCAGATCCTGCGCTTTCCGCCCGAAGGCGGTTCGAAGTTCCAGATCCTCAGCCGGCAGCAATTGTTCGACAATTTCCGCAACGCGCCGCCGCGCGTGTTCGATGAGCAGCTGGTGAAGACGAATATCCGCGTCACCCGCGATTTTGCCCACGTGTGGGCACCCTACACGCTGGATATCGATGGCAAGCGCATCCATTGCGGCATCGACAGCTTCGGCTGGAGCAAGCTGGAGGGCAAATGGGTGCTGACCACGTTCGGCTGGACCGCCGATCCGAAAGGCTGCCCGCCCCAATGAGAAAGATCCTGATTGCCAACCGCGGCGAGATTGCCCGCCGCATCATCCGCACCGCGCATGCGATGGGCATTGCGACCGTGGCCGTGCACAGCGAGGCCGATGAAGCCGCGCCCTTCGTGCGCGAGGCCGGCCAGGCCGTGCCGCTGTCGGGTGCGCGCCCCTATCTGGACATCGATGCCATCATCGCGGCAGCCAGGCGCACCGGCGCCGATGCCGTGCACCCCGGATATGGCTTCCTGTCGGAAAATGCCGATTTCGCCCGCGCCCTGAAGAAGGCCGGGATCA
Source organism: Sandarakinorhabdus sp. (assembly GCA_025458465.1). GTDB lineage: Bacteria > Pseudomonadota > Alphaproteobacteria > Sphingomonadales > Sphingomonadaceae > Sandarakinorhabdus. Next base: position 3,811 of record JALOSK010000021.1, read on the forward strand.
CCTTCATCGGCCCGCCGGAAAGCGCCATGAAGGTGATGGCCCTGAAGGACACGGCCAAGGCCGCCATGAAGAAGGCCGGGGTGCCGATCACGCCCGGATATCAGGGCAACGATCAATCGCTGGTGCGGCTGCAGCGCGCGGCTGAACAGGTGGGCTATCCGCTGCTGATCAAGGCCGTGGCCGGCGGCGGCGGCAAGGGCATGCGGGCCGTGCATGCGCCTGAGGATTTCCAGGAAGCGCTGATGGCCGCCCAGCGCGAGGGCGAGACCGCCTTCGGCAATCCATCGGTGATGCTGGAAAAATTGATCCAGCGCCCGCGCCACGTGGAAGTGCAGTTGTTTGCCGATGGCCACGGCAACGCCGTCCACCTGTTCGAACGCGACTGTTCGCTGCAGCGCCGCCACCAGAAGGTGATCGAGGAAGCCCCGGCGCCCGGCCTTTCGGAACGCTTGCGCCACACGTTGGGGGTGGCCGCCGTCACGGCCGCCCATGCCATCGGCTATCAGGGCGCCGGCACGGTGGAGTTCATCCTCGATCTCGACACGGTGGATGATGAAGGCGATCCGGCCTTCTACTTCATGGAAATGAACACCCGCCTGCAGGTGGAACATCCGGTGACGGAGGCCATCACCGGCGAAGATCTGGTGGAATGGCAGATCCGCGTGGCGCGCGGCGAACCGCTGCCGAAGGTGCAGGATGAACTGGCTGTCACCGGCCACGCGGTGGAAGCGCGGCTGTATGCCGAGGATGCCGATGGCGGGTTCCTGCCTTCCACCGGAACCCTCAGCCGGCTGGCGTTCGGTGCCGGGGTGGGTGTGCGCATCGATACCGGCGTGGAACAGGGCAGCCGCATCGGGCTGGATTATGATCCGATGATCGCCAAGGTGATCGCCCACGGCGCCACCCGCAACGAAGCGATCGACCGGCTGGTCGGCGCGCTGGATGCCACCGTGGTCGATGGCCTGAAATCCAACCGCGCCTTTCTCGCCCGGCTGGCCGATCACCCCGAATTCCGCGCCGGCAGCCTCGATACCGGTTTCATCGCGCGCCACATGGCCGAACTCGGCCCGGCGCTGGAGACACCGCCGCCGGTGGTGCTGGCCGCCGCGCTCGGCATCGGCCTGCCGCACGATGGCCAACAGGCCTCCCCCTTCGCGCGGCCCTTCCGCCTGAACCTGCCGCACGAACGCATCGTGCATCTGTGGTGGGCAGAGGTGTCGCACGCCGTTTCGCTGCGCCGCGTTGGCCCCGATCGCTGGCGCATCGGCGGCCTGGCCGGCATCGGCGAGGTGACGGCGCGGCGCGATGGCCCCTTTGGCATCAGCATCGATCTGGCCGGCACATTGTTGCCCGCCACCGTGGTGCCGCATCCGGGGGAGATCGAGGTGCGGCTGGCCGGGCAAAGCTGGCGGCTGGCCACGCGCCCGCCCCGCAAGGCTGACCATGGCGGCGGCGACGGCATGGTGAAAGCCCCGATGCCCGGCCGCGTGCTGAGCGTGGACATCGCGCCCGGCCAGGCCGTGGCCGAAGGCGATCGCCTGCTGGTGCTGGAAGCCATGAAGATGGAACACCGGTTGACAGCGCGTGCTGGCGGCACCGTGCTGGCGGTGCACGTCGCCACCGGCGATCAGGTGGCCGATGGCATGACGCTGGTGGAAATCGGCTGAGGCCGGACAGGAAGGAACGCAAACATGCTGAGCCAGCTGAACTTCGCCCATGGCGAGACCATCGACATGCTGCGCGATACGGTGCGCGCCTTTGCGGCCGCCGAAATCGCCCCGCGTGCTGCAGAGATCGATTCGACCAACATGTTCCCGCGCGATCTGTGGCCCAAGCTGGGCGCGCTTGGCCTGCACGGCATCACCGTGCCGGAAGCCGATGGTGGCGCCGGCCTGGGCTATCTGGCGCATGTCGTCGTGGTGGAGGAAATCTCCCGCGCGTCGGCCAGTGTTGGCCTGTCCTATGGCGCCCACACCAATTTGGCCGGGGCTGATCTCGGGCGATCATGTCGGCAGCCTTGCGATGTCGGAACCCGGCGCCGGCAGCGACGTGATCGGCATGAAGCTGCGCGCTGATCTGAAAGGCAACGGCGCCTATGTGCTCAATGGCAACAAGATGTGGATCACCAACGGGCCGCATGCCGATACGCTGGTGGTCTATGGCAAGACCGATCCGGATGCCGGGCCGCGCGGCGTCACGGCGTTCCTGATCGAAAAGGGCATGAAGGGCTTTTCCACCGCGCAGAAGCTCGACAAGCTGGGCATGCGCGGGTCCGACACGTGCGAACTGGTGTTCGAGGATTGCGAGGTGCCGGCCGAAAACGTGCTCGGCGGCGTGGGCAACGGCGCCCGCGTGCTGATGAGCGGGCTGGATTATGAACGCGTGGTGCTTTCGGGCGGCCCCATCGGCATCATGCAGGCCTGCATGGACGTGGTGGTGCCTTATGTTCACGATCGCCAGCAGTTCGGCAAACCCATCGGCACCTTCCAGCTGATGCAGGGCAAGCTGGCCGACATGTATGTCGCGCTTTCGACTGCGCGGGCATACACCTATGCCGTGGCGCAGGCCTGTGATCGCGGCGAAACCACCCGCAAGGATGCCGCCGGCTGCATTCTCTACACCGCCGAAAAGGCCACCTGGATGGCGCTCGAGGCGATCCAGTGCCTGGGCGGCAACGGCTATATCAACGAATATCCCACCGGCCGCCTGCTGCGCGATGCCAAGCTGTATGAGATCGGCGCGGGCACCTCCGAAATCCGCCGCTATCTGATCGGCCGGGAATTGTTTGAGGAAACCGCCTGATCCGTGGCAGGGTTGCACGGCATCAAACAGGGGATTTGCCATGAAACTGATCATCGCCGCACTGCTGGCCACCACCCTGCCGTTGGCACCACTGGCTGCGCAGCAAGCAGCATCACGCCCTGCCGGTCTGCCGCCAGGCCTTGCGATGCCGCCGCCGGTGAAGGTGGGCAAGCCTGATGCCGCGCTGCTGAAGGCGGCCACCACCGAAGCGCCGGCCACGCTCGCCACGCTGGAGCGGATCGTGAAGATCGAAAGCGGCAGTTACGACACCGAAGGCCTGGTGGCGCTGGGCAATCTGCTGGCCGATGAACTGGCGGCGCGCGGCGCCACCGTGGAGCGCATGAAGGGCAAGCCCGGCACCCGCGGGGACATCATCGTTGGCCGCTTCGCCGGCACCGGCAAGGGCAAGCTGCTGCTGCTGTCGCACATGGACACGGTGTATGAACGCGGCCAGCTGGCGGAATCGCCCTGGCGGGTGGCCGATGGCAAGGCCTATGGTCCTGGCATCGCCGACGACAAGAGCGGCATTGCCGTCATCCTGTCCACGCTCAGGCTGCTGAAGCCGTCGGACTATGGCCAGATCACCGTGGCCTTCAACACCGACGAGGAGATCGGCTCGCTGGGATCGGGCGATCTGATCACGGAACTGGCACGCGGGCAGACGGCGGTGCTGAGCTTTGAACCGACGCTGGCGACGCCCATGGAAGGCATGATTGCCGGCACATCGGGCACCAACACCGTGACCGTGAAGATCACCGGCAAGGCCGCCCACGCCGGCAACGCGCCCGAACAGGGCATCAACGCGCTGGTGGAACTGGCCCACGTCATCGCCGTGACCAAGGACATGGACCAGGGCCCCGGCAAGCGCCGCTTCAACTGGACCCAGGTGGAACAGCAGGGCGATGCCCGCAACATGATCCCCGATGATGTCACCCTGATCGGCGACCTGCGCGAGACCAGCGACGAACGCGTGCGCGCCTTCGAAGCCGAACTGAAGCAGCGGCTGGCCACGCCCTCCCTGCCCGGCGCAAAGCTGGACGTGACCGTGCGCATCAACCGCCCGGCCTTCACCGCCGGGCCCGACAGCTTGAAGCTGATCGAGCGGGCGCGGTCCATCTATCAGGAAGCCGGCGGGCCGGATCTGTTCGTGCTGCCGCGATCGGGCGGCGGCACCGATGCCGCCTTTGCAGCCCGGGCCGGCGTTCCGGTGATCGAGGCAATGGGGCTGCCCGGCTTTGGCTACCACAGCAGCAGCGAGGAATATGTCATCATCGATGCCATCCCGCGCCGGCTGTACATGGCCGCCCGACTGATCCGCGAACTGGCGCGATAGACGCTGCACGCGCCGCCGCGTAAGGCGGGCGCATGGCTGCCCGCACCAACAACATCGTCGCGCTGCTGCAGGTCGCGGCCGGCATTGCCGCGCTGTGTGTGATGGATGCGCTGGTGAAATATCTGGCACTGCGCCATGGCGCCCCGCTCACCACCTTCGGCCGCTATGCCAGCGGCACCATCATCGCGCTCGCCGTGTGGCAATGGCAGGGCCGGCCGCGCCTGGCACCGGGGGGGCTGAAGGCGCATCTGCTGCGCGGCGCATTGATTGCCATGATGGCGCTCTGCTTCTTCTGGGCCATCACCCAGCTCAGCCTGTCCCTGGCGCTCACGCTGGCCTTCGTCGGGCCGCTGCTGGTGCCGCCGCTGGCCGCCCTGTTCCTGAAGGAACCCATGCAGCCGCGCTTCGTGATTGCCGGGCTCATCGGGTTTTCGGGCGTTGTCGTCGCGGCAGGCGGCGTGCCCGATCTGGCCGGCACCCGGCTGCTTGCGGTGCTGGCCGCGGTGGCGGCGGCGCTGCTCTATGGGCTGGCGGCGCTGGTCTTGCGGGCGCGGGCCGCGGCCGATGGTGCCACGCTGATCACGTTGATGGGTGCGGTGGTTCCCGCAGTGCTGCTGTCACCCGCCCTGGCCATGGCTGGCCCGGTGGGCGGCATCGATCTGGCGCTGATGGCGGCCATGGGCCTCGTTGGCAACATTGGCGTCCAGTTGCTGGCGCGCGGCTATGTGCATCTGCAGGCCCAGGTTTCGGCGGTGATGGAATTCACCGGCCTGCCGTGGGCCGCCCTGCTCGGCTGGCTGTTCTTCGACGAGGCGGTGGCACCCGCCACGCTGCTGGGTGCGGCGATCATTGGCGGCGCCTGCCTGTGGGCAGCGCGCACGCCCGCCCGGCCGTCGCTCAGCCCGCCGCCAGTGCAAGTTCCTTGAGGCAGACGGCCTTGGCGCGGCCAATGGCGGCCACGTCGGGCAACAGTTCAACGGCCTCGCGCGCATCGGCCAGATAGGCAGCGCGGGCAGCGGGTGCATGGCTGCCGGCCGGTGCGCCGCACACAAGCTGCACGCCCAGCACGCGAGACCGCCTCAGATCAGTCACTGCCAGCACTTCGGATGGAGCGCGCGGCAACGCCGCCGCCAGCGCCGCCGAAAGATCGGCTTCGTGGGCCGGATCAACGCCCCGTGCCAGTTCGGGCGCCAGGGCAATCCAGTCGGCCGCGCCATTGCGGATGGCCGCCATAACACGCGGCCAGTCTCCACCATCGAGCAGCGCTGCAACGGCCGGCTTGGGGCCGTCGGTGCGCACCTGTCCGGCGAACTGGCTTGCCGACAGCACGCCGGCCAGCATCAGGATGGGGGCGAGCAGGATCTTCATGCCCCCTGATATGGGGAGACTGCCCCGCGATGCAATGCCGGCCCGCCCGCTCAGGCCGGCGGATCGGCGATCATGGCCGTGAAACTGGCTTCCGCAGCCAGTTTTCCGTCGATCTCGGCGCGGCCATTGAACTTGGCGATGCGGCCGCGATCCTGCACAACTTCCACTTTCAGGTGCAGCAGGCAACCCGGCTCCACCGGCGTGCGGAACTTCGCGTTGTCGATCGCCATGAAGTAGACGAGCTTGTCACCCTGCGCCTCCCCGGCGGCCGCTGCCTTGGCGCGCGCCGTGTGGATGGCAAGAACCCCCGCCGTCTGCGCCAGCGCCTCCACGATCAGCACGCCGGGCATGATGGGGCGTGCCGGGAAATGCCCGGCAAAGAACGGCTCGTTGATGGTCACCGCCTTGATGCCGGTGGCCGATTGGCCGGGGATCATGTCGATCACCCGATCAACCAGCAGCATCGGGAAGCGGTGCGGCAGCAGGGCCATCACCGCCAGCACGTCTGCCGTGCCGGCGGTGATGCCCGTCGTCGTGTCAGTGCTCATCAGTCGCGCGGCGGTGCGGCAGCAGGGGCAGCGCCAGGCGCTGCGGGCGGAGCCGGCGGCGTGATCGACACGCGGGGCAGCGACTTGTCGAGGCGGGCGATCACGTCCTTGGTGATGTCCAGCGCGGCGGTGTGCTGGATCGTCACCTGCTCGTCCACGGCCATGTTGGCGCCGCGTTCACGCATGATGGCGCTGATGATCGGCTGGGCGCCGTCGTTGATCTGCTTCACGACCCACTGTTCGGCGCGCTGGATTTCCTGCTGACGGCGCTGGATTTCCTGATCGGCCTGCTGGCGGCGCGTTTCGAAATCGCGGGCCTTGGTTTGCCAGGCCTGGACGGCCGCTGGCGCAGCGCCCTGCTGGGGCGCCGTGTCGCGCAGGGTCTTTTCCTCGGCCTGCAGGCTGGTGGACAGCTGCTGGAGGCGGGCCTGGAGCGCATCGGCCTTGGGCTTCAGTTCGGTCTGGGCCGCCTTGGCGGCAGCCGAACCGGCAATCATTTCCTGCCGGTCAACCGTGACGATGACGGCCGGCGGCAGTTGCTGGGCAACGGCCATGGTGGCGGGGGTGGCGGCGCTGGCAAGCGCCAGTGCAAACAGCATCTTCTTCATCAGAAAGCAGTCCCTACGTTGAATTGGAACAGTTGCGGATCGTCACCCGGCTGGGTGACAAGGGCCTTGGCGAGATCGAAGCGGAACGGCCCGAACGGCGAGTTCCAGTTGACACCGATACCCACCGAAACGCGTGGGCGCGGCGAGTTGCCAAGGAATTCCTCGACAAAGCCGTTCGAGAATTCCTGCCCGGGCAAGCAGGGCGTGGTTTGCCCCGGAAGGATTGGCGCCGGGTTGTTGGGACCGTCCTGGCAGGTGAGCGACGGCGCACGCAGGCTCCACAGCGCACCAACATCGGCGAAGATCGACGGGCGCAGGCCCAGTTCGGCACCGGCAGAGCCCAGCGGAATGCGGATTTCGGCGCGCGCCAGATAATAGGCACGGCCACCCAGCGAATCGTCAAGGGCCTGGCGGCGATCCTGGACAATCTGGCCGTTCGCATCCAGCGGCCGGCGCAGCACGCGCGGGCCAACGCCGCGGATGTTGAAACCGCGGAACTGCGGCTGGCCAAGGAAGAAGCGGTTGGTCAGGATCACGTCCTGCCCGCCATAGCCGGTGACATAACCGCCTTCTGCGCCCAGGTTCAGCACGAAACCACCGAACAGCGGCGTGAACCAGTCATAATTGGCGCGGGTGGTGATGAACTTGATGCCGATTGGCAGGCCGGCAATGTCCTGGTTGATGCTGAACCGCTGCCCAACCGATGGCAGCAGATTGTTGTTCAGGCTGTTGTACTGGATCGAATAGCCGATGGTGGAGATGGTGCGGTTGCCCAGCTGTTCGCACAGGAACCGGCCGGCCTTCAACGGATCGCAGACGCCGTTGGTGAAGAAGATTGCCTCGTCCAGGCCGATTTCCTCGCGCGACAGGCCATATCGCACCGAGGCGCCCCAGAATTCGGTCACCGAGAAGCCGGTGCGCAGCTGGAAGCCGGTTGCCACCTGCGTGTAGGTGGTGTCGCGGTTGTTGTTGCCCGTGAAACGGAACGAGCGGAAATCGCGCCGGAACACATCGAAGCCCAGCGCCAGGTTGCGCCCGCCCAGATAAGGCTCGGTGAAGCCGGCTTCCACCGATCGCGCAAAGCTGGAGACGTTGGCAGACAGGCGGATTTCCTGGCCACGGCCACGGAAATTGCGCTGCCGGATCTGGGCCGAGAAGATGAAGCGTTCGATGTTGGAGAAACCGGCCGACAGCTGCAGTTCGCCGGTCGGGCGTTCCTGCACGTTGGTTTCCAGCACGATCCGGTCTGGCGTGGTGCCCGGCTTCTGTTCGATGTCCAGCTTGTCCTGGAAGAAGCCCAGGCTCATCAGCCGGTCCTTGGTGCGCTTCACCTTGATGGAGTTGAAGGCATCGCCTTCGGCCAGCCGGAATTCGCGGCGGATCACGTTGTCGTGGGTGATGGTGTTGCCGTTGATGTCCACCCGCTCGACATAGACGCGCGGCACCTCCCCGATCTGGAAGGTGACATTCATCTCCAGCTTGTCCTTGTCGCGCTCGAACTGCGGGCGCACATCGGCGAAGGCATAACCCAGAAGGCCGGCCGTTTCCGACAGGCTTTCCACCGTGTTCTCGATCAGCTGGGCGTTGTACCAGTCGCCTTCCTTGATGCGGATCAGCGGCCGGAATTCCTTGGGCTTGATGTCGCGCAGCTGGCTTTCCAGATCGACCTTGCCGAACTTGTACCGGTCCCCTTCCTCGATCACGTAGGTGACGATGAAGTCCTTCTTGTCGGGCGTGAGTTCGGCAACCACCGAGGCGACGCGGAAATCGGCATAGCCTTCCGTCAGGTAGAACTGGCGCAGTTTCTGCTGGTCATAGGCGAGGCGATCGGGATCATACGTGTCGTTGGAGGTGAAGAAACGCCACGCACGGGCCTGCTTGGAGGCCATCTGCTTGCGGATTTCGCCTTCCGAATATTTCTGGTTGCCCAGAATGTTGATCTGCCGGATCTTGGACTTGTCGCCCTCGCTGATCTCGAACACCACGTCGACACGGTTCTGTTCGAGCTGCACGATCTTGGGCTCGACACTGGCGGCAAAGCGGCCACCACGGCGGTAGAGCTCCAGGATGCGGGCCAGATCGGCGCGGGCCTTGGAACGGGTGAAGATCTGGCGGGGCGCCAGCCGGATTTCCTCGCGGATCTTGTCTTCCTTCACCCGCTTGGCGCCTTCGATGATGATCCGGTTGATCACCGGATTTTCCTTCACCTCGACAAGCAGGGCGCCATTGGTGTCGCGAATGGTGGCATCGGCGAACAGTTCGGACGCATAGAGCGCCTTGAGCGCGGTATCGAGCGCGTCACGGTCATAACGGTCGCCGATGGCGAGGTTGAGGTAGGAGCGAACGGTTTCCGGTTCCAGACGCTCGGTACCGCGCACGGTTACCGATCGCACGATCCCGGCGTTGGCGGCTGTGGCCGGAAGGGTCGCCTGACCGGCCGACACAGCGGCCCGCGCTTCGGCTTCAGCCGAGGGGCGCGGCGGTTGCGGATCCGGGCGTGGCGGCTGCTGGGCCAGCGCTGGCGCGGCCAGCGCGCTGGTCATCAGCAACAGGGGCAGCACATGCCGGCCAAGGCTCGCCTGTCCCCCCGCACTGCAAGCCGTCTTCGCGTTCACCATCATCCCCAAGATCATGTTCGCAGGGCCGCTGCCCTGTCCGGTTGCGGCCGTCATCCCAGCCAACCCGACAGGCGCTGCCATACGCCCACCTTGTCCATGTCATACCATGTGAGCACCGCCATCAGCGACATCAGCGCGGCAAAGCCCGACATGAAGGCCCATTGCTGCACCGCGTCGGCCAGAGGGCGGCGCCGCACGGCTTCGATGCCGTAGAGCAGAAGATGGCCGCCGTCCAGCATCGGGATGGGCAGCAGGTTGATGAACCCGATGTTGATCGAGAAGAAGGCGAGGAAGCGCACCGTGGCTGCCATGCCCAGGCTGGCCTGTTCGCCGGCGATCTTCGCGGTCTGCACCGGGCCACCCATGTCGGTGAGGGCGCGTTCGCCGGTGATCACCTGGCGGATCGCGCGGCCGATGGCGGTGGTGATGCCCCACGTGTCGACCACGGCCCAGCGCAGCGCCGCCAGCGCGCCCACCGGGCGCAGCTCCTCGCGCGGGCTGGCAATGCCCAGTTGCGGCACCTTGTTGATATTGCCGAACCGGTCGACGTTTTCCACCATGCGCGGCGCAACCTGCAGAGTCAGCGGGCGGCCGCCGCGCTCGATGTCGAGCCGGATCGGCGCGCCAGTGCTGGTCATGACGATGTGGACGATATCCTCGAAGCGGTCGACGGCAGTGCCATCGACCTCCAGCACCTTGTCCCCCGCCTGCAATCCGGCAGTTGCCGCGGCGCTGCCGGGCAGCACCTGCGCAACGCGGGCCGGCGCGGTGTAATAGCCCACGTTCAGATTGTAGAGGGCAAGCACCAGGATGGCGAACAGGAAGTTGATCAGCGGGCCGGCCGCCACGATCACGGCGCGCTGCCACAGCGGCAGGAAGACGAACAGGCCGCGGCGTTCCCGTTCCGGCAGCGCCAGCACGGCGGGATCAGCCTGGCTGGCCTCGTTCATGTCGCCGACGAACTTGACATAGCCGCCCAGCGGCACGGCATTCAGCCGCCAGCGCACGCCGCGCCGATCGGTGCGGCCGATCAGTTCCGGACCGAAACCAACCCCAAACGCCTCGATGCGGGCGCCGAACAGCCGGCCAGCAAGATAATGGCCGCCTTCATGCACGATCACCAGCACCGCGATGATGCCGATGAAGCTGGCCAGCGTGAACAGCAGGCCCGGCTGCGGCAGAAGCGGCAGAACGTTCATGCGGCGCGCTTCACCACCAGGCCGCGCGCCGCCGCACGGGCTGCGGCGTCCACCGCCAGCACGTCTTCCAGGCTCGCCATCGGTGCATGTGGCACCATTGCCAAAGTCTCCGCCACGATGGCGTCGATATCAAGGAAGCCGGCTTGCCCGGCGATGAACGCCGCCACCGCAATCTCGTTGGCGGCATTCAGGATGCACGGCGCGCTGCCGCCGGCGCGCATCGCGTCCCAGGCCAGTTTCAGGCAGGGGAAACGTTCCAGATCAGGCGCTTCGAACGAAAGATTGGCAACTTCGGCCAGGTTCAGGCGGGCCGCCGGGGTGGCGATGCGTTCCGGCCAGCCCATGGCATAGGCGATGGGGATGCGCATGTCCGGGCTGCCAAGCTGGGCCAGCACGCTGCCATCGATATACTCCACCATCGAATGGATCACCGATTGCGGGTGGACGATCACGTCCAGCCTTTCCACCGGCACCGGGAACAATTGCGCCGCCTCGATCAGTTCGAGGCCCTTGTTCATCAGGGTGGCGCTGTCGATGCTGATCTTGGCGCCCATGCTCCAGGTCGGGTGCTTGCAGGCATCGGCGACGCTGGCGCCGCGCATGGCTTCGCGGCTGCGGGTGCGGAAGGGTCCGCCGCTTGCCGTCAGGATGATGCGTTCCACCTGCGCCGGATCGTCGTGCGGGAACACCTGGAAGATGGCGTTGTGCTCGCTGTCCACCGGCAGCAGGGTGGCGCCGTGGGCCCGCGCCGCCGCGGTGACCACCGGGCCGGCGCAAACAAGCGTCTCCTTGTTGGCGATGCCCAGCTGCGCACCGCGGCGCACGGCCGCCATGGTAGGCTCCAGCCCGGCAGCGCCGACAATGGCGGTCACCACGATTTCGGCATCGCGGGCGCCAGCCTCGATCACTGCGGCGGGGCCGGCCCCCGTGGCAATGCCGGTGCCGGCCAGCGCCTGGCGCAGTGCATCGCCTTTCGATGCATCGGCAACGGCGGCAAAGCGCGCACCGCAGGCACGCGCGGCGGCGGCAAGGCCCGCCACATCGGTGTTGGCCGTCAACGCCTCCACCCGCCAGCGATCAGGATTGCGCGCCACCAGATCGAGCGCCTGGCTGCCCACCGAACCGGTGGCGCCCAAGATCGTCAGACTGCGCGTCATCCTGCCCACCCCGTGCCGGCAAAGGCCCCGGCGCCGGCCACCGCCGCCGGCACCAGCCCATCAAGCCGGTCCATCACGCCGCCATGACCAGGCAGCAACTGGCCCGAATCCTTCACACCAGCCCGCCGCTTGAGCCAGCTTTCATACAGATCGCCAAGGACCGACAGGATGGCCAGCGGCAGCGCCAGCACCGCCAGCCGGGCCAATCCCGCCAGATTGGCATGGCCGGGCCAGATCAGCGCCAGCAGGCCAGCGACCAGCAGCGCACCCAGCAGGCCGCCGGCCGCGCCACTCCACGTCTTGTTGGGGCTGATGGCCGGCGCCAGCTTGGGCCCACCCACCGCGCGGCCGGTGAAATAGGCGGCGATATCGGCGCCCCACACCACCGCCATCACGAACAGCGTGGCATAAAAGCCCCATGAAGCACCGCGGAGCCAGATCAACGCGATCAGCGGCAGGCCGCAATACAGCAGGCCAAGCGCCATCGGCCGGCCGGTGCCCTTCTGCAGCCGCCCCGCAAACAGGCCCAGCAGGCCAGCACCGCCACCCAGCAGCATCAGCGCTTCCGCCGGAGAGGCCGCCACCGCCACCACCCAGGCCACAACGCCCAGCACGGCAAGGCCCAGACGGCGCAACAACAAAGGCAGGCGGTGCATCGTCGCCCATTCGGTGAACATCACCAGCACGGCCGCACTGGCCAGCGCGGCAAAGGCCAGCCCGCCCAGCCACAGCGCCGCCACCGCGACGCCCACCAGCACCACGCCGGTGGCAACACGCTTTGGCAATTCGCCCATCAACGCCCCCCGAAGCGCCGCTCGCGCCGGGAAAACTCCGCCAGCGCGGCAGCCAGCGCCGGACCATCGAAATCCGGCCACAGCGTTTCGGTGACGAGATATTCCGAATAGGCGGACTGCCACAGCAGGAAGTTGGACAGCCTGAGTTCGCCCGACGTGCGCAGCACCGCATCGGGCGGCGGCAGGCCACCAGCAGCCCGCGCGGTGTCGAGCCGTGCTTCCAGTCGTTCGGCGGTGATCGTGTCCGGATCAAGGGTGCCCGCGGCGACGTCGCGGGCGATCGCCTGCGCCGCGCGCACCAGCTCGCCCTGCCCGCCATAATTGAGCGCCATCACCAGCTTGAGCCCGGCATTGTCGCGCGTGCGGTCGCGCGCGCGGTCGAGCAGGGCCACAAGATCGGGCTTCAGCGCCCGCCAGTCCCCAATGAAGTCGAGCCGCACGCCGTTGCGGTGCAGCGCATCAATCTCGCTCTGCACATAATGCTTCAGCAACCCCATCAGGTCGCTCACCTCATCCGCAGGGCGCTTCCAGTTCTCGCTCGAGAAGGCATAGAGCGTGAGGATCTCAACGCCGAGCCCGGGCGCCGCCTCGACCACGCGGCGCACGGCTTCCACGCCTTCGCGATGACCGGCGATGCGCGGCAGCCGGCGCGCCTTCGCCCAGCGGCCGTTGCCATCCATGATGATGGCCAGATGCCGGCAGCCAACGCTGCCGCCACCCTCCGTTGCCGGCGTGGAAGGCGCCACCAGCGGCTTCACCGCCCCAGGATTTCCTTTTCCTTGGCGGCCACGGCGGCATCGATGTCCACCACGGCCTTGTCGGTGATCTTCTGCACCTCGGTTTCCAGGCGCTTCTGTTCGTCCTGGCTGATCTTGCCCTTCTTCTCGGCCGTCTTCAGCGCTTCCATGCCGTCGCGGCGCACGTTGCGCGCGGCAATCTTGGCCTTTTCGGCATAGGTGCCGGCCAGCTTCACCATCTCCTTGCGGCGATCCTCGGTCATGTCCGGGATCGGCAGGCGCAGGGTAAGGCCATCGGTGATCGGGTTGAGGCCAAGGCCGGCCGAGCGGATCGCCTTTTCCACCGGCGTCACGTTCGACTTGTCCCAGACCTGGACGGACAGCAGGCGCGGTTCCGGCGCGCTCACGGTGGCCACCTGGTTCAGCGGCATCAGCGCGCCATAGACTTCCACCTGCACCGGATCGAGCATGCCGGTGTTGGCACGGCCGGTGCGCAGGCCGCCCAGATCATGCTTCAACGCCTCGATGGCGCCGCTGGTGCGGCGCTCAAGATCCGCCTTGAACGGACCGGGATCGAATTCAGCCACGTGCCTTGTCCTCCGTCGTGACGATGGTGGAAGTGCCCTCACCCTTGAGCACCGACAGCAGCATGCCGGGCTCGCGGATGTTGAACACGATGATCGGAATGGCGTTGTCGCGGCACATCGAAACCGCGCTGGCGTCCATCACTTTCAGATTGTCGGCCAACACCTTGGAATAGCTCACCGTTTCAAAACGCTTGGCGCCCGCCACCTGCTTGGGATCGGCATCATAGACGCCATCCACGCTGGTGCCCTTGAACAATGCGTCACAATTCATTTCGGCGGCGCGCAGGGCGGCGCCGGTGTCGGTGGTGAAGAAGGGGTTGCCGGTGCCGGCGGCAAACAACACCACGCGGCCCTTTTCCAGATGCCGTTCCGCGCGGCGACGAATATAGGGCTCGCACACCGACGGCATCGGGATGGCCGACTGCACGCGGGTGACAACGCCCACGTTTTCCAGCGCATTCTGCATGGCCAGCGCGTTCATCACCGTGGCCAGCATGCCCATGTAATCGGCGCTGCCACGATCAAAGCCCTTGGCCGCTGCGGCCAGCCCGCGGAAGATGTTGCCACCGCCCACCACCAGGCACAGCTCCACCCCGGTGTCGTGCACCTGCTTCACCTCGCCGGCGATGCGGGCGGCCTGTTCGGGATCGATGCCGTAACTGCCCTGCCCCATCAGCACTTCGCCGGACAGCTTCAACAGGATGCGCTTGTAGGCGGCCATGTCGGTTGCGGCTTTCTGGCTGGTTGCGGAACGCACTGTCACTAGCGGCGCGGCTGCGCGCTGCCAAGCGTTGAACGGGCAAAAAACGCCCGCAACATGCAGCGGTCAGCAAAAGGGCGGGCGCAGGTTGCCCTGCCCCGCCCCTTCAGGAATCCGGCGATCAGAGACCAGCGGCAGCAGCCACTTCGGCAGCAAAGTCGCTCTGCTGCTTCTCGATGCCTTCGCCCAGCTGCATGCGCACATAGCCCTTCAGGGTGATCGGCGTGCCCGCGGCCTTGGCGGCGGCAGCCACCACATCGGCCACCTTGGTCTTGCCGTCCATCACGAAGATCTGGTTCACCAGGGTCGATTCCTGGGCAAACTTGCGCACGCCGCCTTCGATCATCTTCTCGATGATCTCGGCCGGCTTGCCAGAGGTTGCCGCCTTTTCACGGGCAATGGCGCGCTCACGCTCCACCAGGGCCGGATCAAGGCCGGTTTCGTCCAGCGCCAGCGGGCTGGCAGCGGCAACGTGCATGGCCAGCTGCTTGGCCAGCGGCTCCAGCACATCGGCCGGCGCGGCCGATTCCAGGCCCACCAGCACGCCGATGCGGCCGATGCCCGGCGCGATGGCGTTGTGGACATAGGACGCGACCACGCCCTGATCCACGCTCAGCGTGGCCGTGCGGCGCAGGCTCTGATGCTCGCCGATGGTGGCGATGTTGGCAGTCAGCTTGTCAGCCACCGAGCCTTCGCCGCCCGGGAACGGCATCGCGGCCAGCGCATCGGCATCGGCGCCGGTGTCCAGCGCCAGGCCGGTCACGGTGGTGACGAACGCCTGGAAGATGTCATTCTTGGCAACGAAGTCGGTTTCGCTGTTCACTTCGACGGCCGCCCCCTTGGTGCCGGCCACGGCAACGCCCACCAGGCCTTCGGCGGCCGTGCGGCCAGCCTTCTTGGCGGCAGCCGCAAGGCCCTTGGCACGCAGCCAGTCAACGGCGGCTTCCATGTCGCCGGCGGTTTCGGCCAGCGCCTTCTTGCAGTCCATCATGCCCGCGCCAGTCTTGTCGCGCAGATCCTTCACCATGCTGGCAGTGATTTCAGCCATGGGATGCTCCTTCGTGTCTGGATGGCGGGCCAATGCGCCGCCAATGTGAAACTGGTGTGACGAGAGGCCGGACACCAA